>NZ_LWFI01000468.1:0-7090 GCF_001635735.1 Oleiphilus sp. HI0067 | reverse complement strand
AACTCAATCTCACCACCCTGCACCTCAACAATCAAAGCACCATTCTCTATTTGCGCGCGACATAGTTCTGCACCCAGAAATGCAACAAATGCGCTATGTAATGCCTTCAAACGGGCTTCGTCAGAACTTGTAAGAGACACTTCAAACCGACCATCATCACGTGCGATGACAAACAACCCGCGCGCCGAATAAGACACGTTACCTTTAAGGTCAACGCTGTCTAATCGTGCTTTAAAATCTTCTTCAGTGGCAGCTGTTGCAAAATCAAGTGGTAGGCACAGTACATCACGCAACGCGGCAGGTCGTGAATCGCGTTCACGATAGACTTCCTTACAAAACTGTCTGTATGCAGGAGTGATTTCAAAACCGTCGATCTGCTCGGGCGTACAGGGCTCGTAACCCATTTTCTTATAGCTAACATCTGTTGCTAAACGTAATGGGTGGCCTGACTCTGGCTCCTCCGCATACTCGATACTCTCTTCCGTCATATTGACGAATTCACGCACAGCGGTTGTACCAAAGCTGTGACCAGCACCGTCAGAACGCTCTTTAAACAAGCCCAGTAGCGGAATCTCATTTTCGCTTTGAATATCTGCAACACGCGCATGCCAGTCGGCTGCACTTTGTGCGATGTCGGCAAACCGTACGCCTCCAACTGGCGCATGGATGTTCGGGAAAATTTGCTTAAGTTTAGCGTCTTCAGTATCAAGGAAGTTCGATTCAAAGAACTCACCACCGATATAGCTTTCAGCCGTACAGAGACCAAACTTACCCATGGTCTTCATCAAGGCTTTTTCGACTGCTTTTTGATACTTGCCAAGCGCAACTTCAACCGCTGCATGGTCACCATGAAGCTCGCACGCGCGATAGAATACGGTCAAGGGACACACAGCCGAGACACCAAAGCCAAGCAAACAAGCAACGTCATGCGTACTTACCGCCTGACCTGTTTCAAACAGCAGGCTCGAGTTAAAACGCAGGCCTTGTTTGATCAAGCGTTGATTCGCAGCCGAAGCAACCAATACTGCAGGCAATGCGGCCTTATGATGACTCACGTTGATGTCACTTAAAACAATGATATCCCAGTTATTTCGAGCTAAGGCCTCAACGTGACTACAAACTCGCTCTAATGCTTCTTCAAGCTTGATTAGATTGTTTGTCGCGTCATTCAAGTCAACCTCATATAAGGTTTCAACACGCTCTACACGAAGAACATCTTGTTTCTCAATCTGTTTAAGGTGCTGAGGTTGCAAAATAGGCGAGGGTAAGGTCAGCTGCTTGGCACCTTTTTGAGCAAAGTTGGGTTTCGCGCCAAGCGATACACGCAAAGTCATTCCGTCCGCTTCACGAATACTATCAAGAGGAGGGTTCGTCACCTGAGCAAAGCGCTGCGAGAAGAAGCGCGACATGCCACCTTCTTCTTTAGCGAAGCTGTTTGGCGCTAGGCCATAACCCATTGCTGAAATTTTTTCCCCGCCATTTTGCAGCATTGGATCAAGCAAGAACTTAAAGCTCTCTTGGTTCATGCTATAGGCCACGTGCAAGGCTGAAACACTTAGTTTGCCCGGCACTTCAACTTCACTTAGAGCGACAGGATGTAGATCGCTTAAACGAATACGCGCCTGTTCTAACAAAAGGCCATAGTCTTGCTCGTCCGAAAGACGTTCAAGTACATCGTTCGTATACTCAATACACTTACGCTCATGGTCAAACAAGACCATACCACCAGCTTCAATACGTCCGCGACGAATGATTGACTCAGGTGCAAAATCAATTTGCCCTGCTTCACTCATCACAGCTAAGTAATCATTGGTTTCAACGCTTCGCAAAGGTCGTAGACCTAAGCGGTCAAGACGCGCACCAACCTTTACACCATCACTAAAGATAAGTGCCGCTGGGCCGTCATTCTTCTCTTCAGAAAGCGCGAAGTACTCAAGCATGTCACGCTGATTTCCTTGAATACGCTCGTCGTTCTCCCATGCCGGCGGCATCATCATTAGGGAAGCTTCGTCAATATCGAGACGGTCTTCTATGATGCGGCGAGCCAGTGTTTGGTCAAGACGTGCAGAATCTGACTGACCTTCTGGGAAAATAATTTCTCGATTATGCGAACGTGCAATCGCATCTTCACTCAGTCGATTTTTACGGTCAGTGTTCAACTCACCGTTATGCGCCATACGTCTAAATGGTTGCGCAAACATTGGATTCGGCGCTGTATTGGTAGAAAAACGCGTATGGAAAAATAAGGTATGAATCTGGTGCTTAGGATGACTAAGATCTTTAAAATAAGGCACAACTTCCCAGCTATTTAAACGCCCCTTATAAACCTGCGTTCGCGAACTCATTGATAAGGGATAAAATCCTGCAAGTTCTGGCCGCTTAAATGCCGGATACTCGATTTCTTCGAGAGCATCATTAATGTGCCGTTCAAACTCATCTTGATTATCGATATTGGAAGGACGCTCAAATACTAACTGATGGATCTTTAACTGGGCCTGCGCACTTTTCTGATTAAGCGCTGCAGTATCCACATCAACATCACGCCATAAAATGATATTTAAACGATACTGTTTGAACACATTGCGCAGTAAACGTTCAGCTTCTGAATGCTGCTCTTCTTTTCTGGGATAGAAGAAATTAGCAACACCAAACTCACCAAGCTCTAGATTTTCGTTGCCAGTTATATAACGAAAGAAACTCAGCGAAATATCAATATTTACACCTGCGCCATCGCCAGTACCTTCAGCGTCAAATCCTCCGCGATGGGGAATTCTGCACAATGCCTGATGCGCATGCTCTAGTAATTCATGAGTTTGTTCACTGCGCTTATGCGTAATAAAACCTACGCCGCAACTAGAGTGTTCTTGCTCTGAATTAAATAAGTAACGCATCAATAACCTCTATGTTTCACTGTATCTACTCACTAACTGTTCATTTTCAAGTGGAGATAATTAAACAACCTACTAAGCCAAAATTTGGCTGATCTTCGGGGGCGTGAAGAATACCGATAGAATATCTATATCGCAAATAATAATTATTTTCATTTGCATTTAGTTTGCCGAAAGCGCCGTTCCTAGCTCGGATTTGACATTTTTGACAAAAATGAACGCTTATTTGGCCGATGTATAGTGAACATGGGTAATATCAACACGAGTTATTCTTAACAATAAATTTAAAAATTAGTAGAATCGCGCCCAAGAAAATCATGTGCAGACTAAATTTCTTGGCTAATCCATTACTGGGGTTTCTCTTCAGTCACACAACTTAAAATAATGAGGATTACTCAAGGCGACTCGTTTCATCTGTTGAAGCATCGAAAAGACGCCGATCCATTTAGTCTTAAAATATTGATTGCTGGTCAATCAATAAAACTTTCAGAGAGAGATTCGTATGAGCTTATATTCAGAATACTTAGAAGAGATCGAGGTTCGTAAGAAGGACCTAGGCTTACACCCAAAACCAATCGATAGCGCAGAATTGCTATCTGAGATCATTGCCCAAATCAAAGACACTGGCAATGCAGAACGCGAAGCGTCTCTAAACTTCTTCATCTACAACACGCTTCCTGGTACGACTCCGGCGGCAGGCGTAAAAGCAGCTTTCTTGAAAGAAATCGCGCTTAGCAATGAAACAGTTGCAGAAATTTCTCCAGAATTCGCGCTAGAGCAACTTTCTCACATGAAAGGCGGCCCTTCTGTTGAAGCACTTCTAGACATCGCCCTTTCTGACGACGCGCAAGCAGCGGCAGCGGCTGAAGTATTGAAGTCACAAGTATTCTTGTACGATGCAGACACAACACGTCTTGCAGACGCGTTCAAAGTAGGCAACGCAATCGCAAAAGATATTCTTGAAAGCTATGCAAAAGCAGAGTTCTTCACGAAGCTTGACGATATCCCAGAAAAAATCGACGTTGTTACTTACATCGCAGCAGAAGGCGACATCTCTACTGACCTTCTTTCTCCAGGTAACCAATCACACTCACGAGCTGACCGCGAACTTCACGGCCAGTGCATGATCACGCCTGAAGCACAACAAGAAATCGTTGAGCTTGGTAAGAAGCACCCGAACGCGAAAGTTATGCTTATCGCTGAAAAAGGTACGATGGGTGTTGGTTCTTCACGTATGTCTGGTGTTAACAACGTTGCACTTTGGGCTGGTGAAAAGACTTCTCCATACATTCCATTCATCAACAACCGTCCAGTTGTAGCAGGTACTAACGGTATCGCGCCAATCTTCTTGACGACTGTTGGCGTAACAGGTGGTATCGGTCTTGACCTTAAAAACTGGGTTAAGAAAACTGACGCAAATGGCGAAGTTGTTCGTGATGAAAACGGCGATCCAGTATTAGAAGAAGCATACTCTGTTGCGACAGGTACTGTTCTTACTATCGATACAAAAGCGAAGAAGCTTTACAACGGTAGCGAAGAGCTTTCTGACGTTTCTGACGCATTCACGCCTCAGAAAGTTGAGTTCATGAAGGCTGGCGGTTCTTACGCGGTTACTTTCGGTAAGAAGCTTCAAACATTCGCAGCTGAAACATTGGGTGTTGAAGCGCCTGTTGTTTACGCAGCATCTAAAGAGATCTCAAACAAAGGCCAAGGCCTAACTGCCGTTGAAAAAATCTTCAACCGCAATGCAGTTGGCGTAACGTCTAAAACTCCTCTACATACTGGTTCAGACGTTCGCGTTAAAGTGAACATCGTTGGTTCTCAGGACACTACTGGTCCAATGACTTGCCAAGAACTAGAAGCAATGGCTGCTTCTACTATCTCTCCAGATGTTGATGGTGCTTTCCAATCAGGTTGTCACACTGCTTCTGTATGGGATAACAAAGCGAAAGCGAACACGCCTAAGTTGATGGCATTCATGAACGCATTCGGCGTAATCACTGCACGTGACCCGAAAGGTGTTTACCACTCAATGACTGACGTAATCCACAAAGTATTGAACGACATCACTGTAGATGACCGTGCAATCATTATCGGTGGTGACTCACACACGCGTATGTCTAAAGGTGTAGCGTTCGGTGCAGACTCAGGTACAGTTGCAATTGCATTAGCAACTGGTGAAGCAGCAATGCCAATCCCAGAGTCAGTAAAAGTAACCTTTAAAGGTTCTATGAAGCCACACATGGACTTCCGTGACATCGTACACGCGACTCAAGCACAAATGCTTAAGAAGTTCGCTGGCGAAAACGTTTTCCAAGGTCGTGTTATCGAAGTACAAATCGGTACTCTACTTGCTGACCAAGCGTTTACCTTCACTGACTGGACTGCAGAGATGAAGGCGAAAGCGTCTATCTGTATCTCTACTAACGAAACTTTGATCGGCTCACTAGAGCTTGCTAAGTCACGTATCCAGATCATGATCGACAAAGGCATGGACAACGAAGCACAGATGCTTAAAGGCTTGATCGCGCTTGCTGACAAGCGTATCGCTGAAGTGAAATCTGGCGAAGCTCCAGCACTTGCTCCAGACGACAACGCGAAGTACTACGCAGAGCTTGTTGTTGACCTAGATGCAATCGAAGAGCCAATGATTGCTGACCCAGACGTAAACAACGAAGACATCTCTAAGCGTTACACGCATGATGTTATCCGTCCTACTTCTTACTACGATGGCCGCCAGGTTGACCTTGGCTTCATTGGTTCTTGTATGGTTCACAAAGGTGACATGCAAATCATCGCAGCAATGCTTCGTAACCTTGAGAAGAAAGGTCCTATTACGTTTAACGCACCACTTGTTGTTGCGCCACCAACGTACAACATCGTTGATGAACTAAAAGCAGAAGGCGACTGGGACATCCTAGCTAAGTACGCTGGTTTCACGTTTGACGACGACAATCCAAAAGAAGCAGCACGTACTAAGTACGAAAACATCCTTTACCTTGAGCGTCCTGGATGTAACTTATGTATGGGTAACCAAGAGAAAGCAGAAGCAGGTGATACTGTGCTAGCAACTTCTACGCGTCTATTCCAAGGCCGTGTAGTAGAAGACTCTGCTGAGAAGAAAGGTGAATCACTACTAGGCTCAACGCCAATGGTTGTTCTTTCAACGATTCTTGGTCGTTTCCCAACTTTGGAAGAGTACAAAGAAGCGGTTGACGGTATTAACCTAACTTCTTTCGCACCACCTTCTGAAGATTTGGCAGTGCCACTTAAGATTGTTGGCTAGTCATTGACTAGAAAAATTAGACCTTGAAATGCCAAGGTCTAAAGCGTTTGAAAGCCCGAGTATGGAGACGTACTCGGGCTTTTTATTACCTAAATAATTAAAAAAAACGCTTAAAGTTCAATACACTCTAAAAACAGGTTCTAGCAACAATTCGTTAATAAAAAACCGAATACAAGCAATTTTATCTACTAGTCTGAGCTTCCAATCTTTACCGGTATGAAAAGAGAGGGATCATGACACACAAGAAAAGCGTCATTTTTGGGCTGATAGGTGTTGGCATTGTCATTACTGATCTTCGCTTGCACAAGCATTTATGCCATTAAAGCAACCTCGACCACCGAGTTTTGCGTCAGCTGCCATGAAATGGATATTCCATTTGAGGAATATCAATCCTCCCATTACTTTATTAACCGAGAAGGCATCCGCGCTGGCTGCGCCGACTGCCAAATACCACAAAGCCCTACCCGTATGCTCTGGGCCAAGATCATGGCCGGCAAAGACCTCTACCATCATTTCATTACCGGCAAAATCGATACTGGAGAAAAGTTTGAAGAACATCGCCAAGAGCTAGCTGAAATGGTGTGGCATAAGATGGAGAGTCAAGCTTCAGAAACATGCCGTTCTTGCCATAGCTTTGAAGCGATGGACTTTTATGCGCAAAGCGAAGATGCTGCAAAAATGCACCAAATGGCAAAGCGCGTTGAAGAAGGACTTCAAATTCTCTCAAGTAGCGGAGCACTGCAAGACTTTCTGACCAACCACCCTGTTACATCAGCAGCGTTTCCGTTGGAAAAATACCAAAACAATATCAAGTTTGATCTGCACAACCCAGATTTATCACCCGAAACCGAGCAACTAGATGCCAAATTCTGGCTAGCGCTCGATTAAAAAGAAAGCGTTCTAAGATCGCTTGACC
>NZ_LWFI01000467.1:0-681 GCF_001635735.1 Oleiphilus sp. HI0067 | reverse complement strand
AGTAACCAGAGGCCCCATATCTAATCCATGGTTTACGCCATTACCTACTTTAAGTTGACGTGTTTTCTCAGCAAGTTTCTCAACTAGTGCATCACCAATATCACCAACCGCAACGGCAACAGAAATAGCCATACAACGCTCGCCAGCAGAACCGTATGCAGCGCCCATTAGCGCATTCACAGCGCCATCTAGGTCTGCATCAGGCATAACAATTAGGTGGTTCTTTGCACCGCCCAGTGCTTGAATGCGCTTACAGTGTTTTGAAGCGGTAGAGTAGATATATTCAGCAATTGGCGTAGAGCCAACAAAGCTTACTGCTTCAATGTCTGTGTGAGTGAGTAAGACGTCAACGGACTCTTTGTCACCGTTTACGATATTGAACACGCCATCAGGGAGACCCGCTTCTTTTAACCACTCAGCAACTAAAAATGTTGCGCTTGGATCTTTTTCTGAAGGCTTCAAGATAAAGGTGTTACCCGTAGCAATGGCGATTGGCCACATCCACATAGGTACCATCGCAGGGAAGTTAAAAGGCGTAATGCCCGCCACAACGCCAAGAGGCTGGCTCGTTGAATAAGCATCAATGTCGCGACCTACTTGCTCAGTGAAGTCACCTTTTAATAATTGTGGGATACCGCAAGCGAATTCGACAACTTCTAAACCGCGGGTGATTTCTCCGCA
>NZ_LWFI01000466.1:0-1129 GCF_001635735.1 Oleiphilus sp. HI0067 | reverse complement strand
AATTGCAGACAACGATCCAGTGCTGCATGGGCAAACAACCATTTTGGTTGGAGCTCCCGATCCAGAAGCAACCGGAGCCATCCAGTCCTCTTTACCGAATACTTTCACCTGCCCTTGCTTTGCAGAGAACTGTTGCGTCAAAACCTGCTCTAATTGCGCAGCTTGGGCAGGCCATTTATGCTCAGTTTCTGTCGCAATGACCATATGCGCAGCTTTAGAAACCATTACAAAAATCTGATGCCCTTCTTTAACCAGAACATCTAACAAGCGCGTCGCATACTGAACACCTGAAGCCCCGGTCACCGCCAAAGTAATTGTTTCTTTAAACTCGCTCATACAATCCTCAACAACAGGGATCAAATAACAGGTTCAGAGTACTTTTACTCTGAACCTAATTTTTTTAGCAAAGCTTCGCGTACTCCGCCAAAGCCACCATTACTCATCATCAACACATGAACTTTCGTGCCGCCATGCATCTCAATGAACCGATCTACCACACCTTGTATAGCATCAACTGAGATTTCGATATGTTGATTAGCGTATTCGGATAGTTCAGGCGTCAACCACCCTAACTCGTTATTACCCGACAGATCAGCCCATATGATCTGATCTGCATCTTGAGCACTCGGTGCTAATTTGTTTGCATGAATACCCATACGCATGGTGTTTGAACGCGGTTCGATGAGGGCTAGAATCTTTTCAGACCCAACCTTAGCGCGAAGCCCTGAGAGCGTCGTTTTAATAGCACTAGGGTGATGTGCAAAATCATCGTATAAAGCAATTTGCTCTCGATCGGCCAATACTTCCATGCGACGTTTAATGCCGCCAAATTGACTCAAAGCTTGCGCAGAATGCTCGAGCTCAACACCAACATGACGCGCAGCAAGCATCGCTGCCAAAGCATTCGACACGTTGTGCTCACCAGTCATAGACCATGTAACTCGATGCGTCTGGTCCGCTAAGCGCACATCAAAGACTGAACCATCAGATTCAACTAGGTGATAACGAGCTTCTGCACTAGAGCCCTCTCCACCAAAACTTTGTTTCTCAGCCCAAATGCCCTTTTCAAGCGTCTCGTCAATAGCCTTACTGCCTTGAGGATAAATCACACGACCATTGCGCGGCACAG
>NZ_LWFI01000465.1:0-681 GCF_001635735.1 Oleiphilus sp. HI0067 | reverse complement strand
AACCGTGCATTGATGGGATCGAACATGCAGCGTCAGGCAGTTCCTACATTACGTTCAGATAAGCCTCTTGTTGGTACCGGTATCGAGCGCATCGTGGCGCAAGACTCAGGTGTTTGTGTCGTGGCTGATCGTGGCGGTGTTATTGAGAGCGTTGACGCTGGTCGTATCGTTGTTCGGGTTCATGATGACGAGGTAGACGCGGGCGACGCAGGCGTAGATATCTACAACCTAACTAAGTATGTACGTTCTAACCAAAATACTTGCATCAATCAAAAGCCACTTGTGCGTCAAGGTGACTCTGTTGCGCGTGGTGACGTGATGGCAGACGGCCCTTCAGTAGATATGGGTGAGCTGGCGCTAGGTCAGAATATGCGTATCGCATTCATGCCTTGGAACGGTTACAACTTCGAAGACTCGATTCTAGTATCTGAGCGAGTTGTCCAAGAAGATCGCTTCACAACTATCCACATTCAAGAGTTAACGTGTGTTGCGCGTGACACGAAGTTGGGTAGTGAAGAGATTTCTGCTGATATTCCAAATGTTGGTGAAAGTGCGTTATCTAAATTAGATGAATCAGGCATTGTTTATATCGGTGCTGAGGTTGGCCCGGGCGACATCCTAGTTGGTAAGGTGACGCCAAAAGGTGAAACGCAATTAACTCCTGAAGAGAAGTTGCTACGT
>NZ_LWFI01000464.1:0-1119 GCF_001635735.1 Oleiphilus sp. HI0067 | reverse complement strand
AAGCCGTCCAAACCCTATCCGGCATCATCTCCTCCAAACACTTATAGTGACCAAATGGGCAATCACGCTTGAAACATGGACTACAGTCTATGCTAGCTTTTATAACCGCAGACTTCTCACTGAGTGGCGGTGTGTAATCTGGAGAGGTCGAACCAAACAAGCCAAGCGTTGGGACATTCAATGCGGCCGCTACGTGCATCAAGCCTGAGTCATTGGCTAAGGCCAAATCAGCTTGAGACATTAACGCAACCGCCTCTTCTAGGCTGGTATTGCCTGCCAGCAAACTAACACAATCTTGATCGATAGAATCGGCAATAGCCCCACATGCGGGCACATCATTCTGAGACCCAAATAACCAAACTTGTCCACCTTCAGCAATATGGCGACGTGCGATCTCTGCATAGTGCCTCTCTGGCCACTTCTTAGCACGCCCAAACTCCGCACCCGGACATAGCGCTAGCACCGACTTACTCTTGTCCAAACCGAACTTCGTCATCGCTTTAGCAATATTCTCTGTCGCAGGAACAAGCAAGGGAGCCGGACACTCAAATGCATCTGGCGTTGTTCCCTTGTCATAAGCGAGCCCAACATACTTATGCACCATCAATGAAAAAACGCTTTTATCTAGCTGACGCAAATCATTGACCACGCCATAGCGCATTTCACCTTTCCAGGCAGTACGTCGAGGAATCTTCGCAAACCACGGAATCAATGCCGACTTAAACGAATTTGGAAGGACAATCGCCCAGTCGTATTGCTCTGAGCGCAAACTATGCCCAAGCATTCTGCGAGATTTAATATCAAGCACACCATGCCCTAAAGGCATATCAATGGCTTTATTCACTTCAGGCATTGCTTCAATTATGGGGCGACTCCAAGCTGGAGCAAGAACATCTATTTGTACAGATGGGTGGAGTCGACGCAAAGCAATAAATAAACTCTGCGCCATCACCATATCGCCAACCCAGGACGGGCCTACGATAAAAATTTTCAAATCAGTATCTCCGATACCGTAAAACGCAATTAAACTAGCGTCAGCCAGTCTTGGTTTTGCTCACGCTTACCTTTAACTGCGTCAAAGTACATAGTTTGGAACTTCTCGGTCAATGGACCACGTGC
>NZ_LWFI01000463.1:0-544 GCF_001635735.1 Oleiphilus sp. HI0067 | reverse complement strand
CACCTAATGAGACGCGAAAACCGGTCATCACTTCATCGAAAATGAGTACGCTTTTGTACTCGTCACAAATGTCGCGAAGCCCTTCAAGGAAGCCTGGCACAGGCGGAATACAATTCATGTTGCCTGCAACGGGCTCAACGATGATCGCGGCAACATCGTTACCAATCTCTGAAAAAGCTTGGCGGACAGAGTCTATATCGTTAAAACGCAGGGTAATGGTGTGCTCTGCAAGGCTTGCTGGAACGCCAGGAGAGTTTGGAACGCCTAGTGTAAGAGCGCCAGAACCTGCTTTAACAAGTAGCGAATCTGAGTGGCCGTGATAACATCCTTCAAACTTAACAATCTTGTCGCGACCGGTGAACCCACGTGCGAGGCGAATAGCACTCATTGTTGCTTCTGTGCCTGAGCTGACCATGCGCACTTTTTCAATCGAGGGAACTAGCTCGCAGACCTTTTTAGCCATCACCGTCTCGAGTTCAGTCGGAGCTCCGTATCCTAAGCCCTGTTGCAATTGCTTTTGTACCGCCTCGACCACATCTTGGTT
>NZ_LWFI01000462.1:0-914 GCF_001635735.1 Oleiphilus sp. HI0067 | reverse complement strand
ATGTTTCGATTGGGAAGGAGGATTTTGCGACTTATTTGGGTCGGATTTTGACATTCAATTGTTCAACGCTATGGATATAGCGCCAATTATAGTCTTTCTATCTCGTCAGTGCGATGAGTTAAAACAGCCTTATCGAACACTCACTGCAAAGTCGCCCGCTAAATGCTTGAACCCCTTTCTAAGATACGCCATCTGATCATCCAAAATACTGTGATTTTGAAGATACAAAAGTTCTGAAAACGTGGGTTTGAAGGGCACGGCGAGCAGAGGCATGTTTGCTTCTTCAGGCGTTCTCGCTCCTTTGCGCTGATTGCAGGGTTTACATGCTGATACAACGTTAGTCCACACATCCTTGCCGCCTCGCGACCGCGGGTGAATATGGTCACGCGTCAGCGATAATCGCGAGAAATGTTGTCCGCAGTACATACAAGTATGTTGATCGCGACGAAATAGATATTTGTTCATCAAAGGGATGTTTATGGCGTGTTTAGAGACAGAACCATCGACCGCCATAATCGGAGACAAGTAGACAACTGAACGCTCCCCTAGACGATTATAGCCTCCGCGCATCGCCACAGTTTGATCGCCAAACGCCCACAACACTTTGTTTGTACACACTAAATGAGTTGCAGTTTCTTTGCTAATCCAACGGACAGGACGCCCGCTTTTGTCGATTTTAAGAATCGCCTGAAAGTCCATAGTTGTCGTCCCGGTGCATAACATGAATGTTCGACCACTTTAGAAAGCTACACCTTTAATATGACGACTTTAAGTCAATCAGATCACTCAGGCGGCGCTTTCGAACGAACTGACTCCTTCATTTAGCTACAGCCTCTAAAGATACGCAAGTATGGTTTTACTTTTGTTTTCTTAACAAATTGAAAGTTGTACATAAAATAGCCAATACATTCCAC
>NZ_LWFI01000461.1:0-855 GCF_001635735.1 Oleiphilus sp. HI0067 | reverse complement strand
TCCACCCCGGAAGCCTTTGCTGACTGGGTCGCGAATCTGCCCATGGCGAATTTAGGCGAGCTGTCTCGTCAACTATATCGTGCGATTAATGAACTAAATCGCCTTAAGTGCAAGCCAGAAACTCGCTCAAAAATGCTTGAGGACATTCGAAAACCTATCCATTACGCATGCGAAGAGCTGTCAAAACATTTTCTTAACGCATCTATCACACCTCAAGAAAAGCAACGCAAAGTTATCAACCTTGTCACGAGCCTTCATCTTTCTCTAGCCGCTGGCTACAAAGCAGTGCTATTAGAGAGCGTTCCTAATCTTGGGTCAGAACATACACGTAAAAACTTCAGCTGCGCAGCACACCGAACCATTACAGAATTTGGACGTGTTCAGCTTTTGTCAGCCAAGCTCTATATTTCCGTACCGAAAATGCTATGGAAAGAAATGAACGAGATCTATCGTTTTAGCGATGAGTTAGGCCTAATGAAGTATCTAGTTCGCGATGAAGACAATCTTGTCGAACCAGACTCATCGATCAAAAGCGCCTATAAACGAAACTTGTTACTTGCCTGCTGCCGCTCAAACCAGTTGCGTAAGCAAGAGATCGATTCTGTTTGGGTACTGTTCGAACGATGGGCTAACTACGTAGAGCTAGGTAGAAAGTACCTCGCCTCAGCTGTCTTCTGCATCAATTTATCCGAAGACCAAGCTCCGCGACACAAGAGCCTACTGCATGAAGAGCTGAGTGATTTTTACTATGGGTTTGATACGGCTGAACTCATTACCCGCATCACTTCGCACCTAAGTTCAGCGAATTCGACGATCACTCATTTAGAAATGCCGATCAATATCAGTAATGGCTTA
>NZ_LWFI01000460.1:0-744 GCF_001635735.1 Oleiphilus sp. HI0067 | reverse complement strand
ACATCAAGAACGCGACAACGCCTGCGCCGAGCATGGCTGGCCTGAGGTAGGGTAAGGTAATAGTACGTAATACTTCAAAGCGACTTGCGCCTAGATTGTAGGCGGCTTCCTCAAGTGATCTATCAAACTTTTTCAGCCGAGCCGAAATAACTAAGGTCGCAATCGTAGTTATAAAGGCGAATTGGCCAAGCACTACGAGTAATAGCCCTGGTCTAAGGAACTCAAGATCCCACCCAATATGATCTTCAACTCCGTTAGCAAGCGTGTTTGAAAATACGAGAATAGAGATGCCGAGAATGACGCCCGGAATAACCAGAGGCAGCAACAACAATATGTATGCGAATTGTTTGAAGCGAAACTCATAACGTTCAAATAAAAAGGCATTGCTTGTGCCGATCGCAATGCTCAGTCCAGTCACACAGCATGCAACAAAGAATGAAACGCCAATGCCGTTCATTAGGCTACGATCATGAAATAAGCCTAATTTAGGTTGGGTATCGTTAATAAACCAATCCCATGTAAAGCCTTTCCATGGTAGTGACGGAAACAGGGAGTCGTTAAAGGCAAAGCTCGCGACGACCACTAATGGCGCAATGAGGTAAACAAAAAATAGGAAGATATAGAGCTGATAGCTCCAGTTGTAGCGATTTGATCTGGGTATAGTAGGAAGCATATAAAGTCCTTAGCTTTTCGCTACTGTCGAAGCGAGCGTTTGTCCGGATAGCTTCAAACCAAGCCACACGA
>NZ_LWFI01000459.1:0-993 GCF_001635735.1 Oleiphilus sp. HI0067 | reverse complement strand
AGTAGGTGAATCAACCATCCTTAAAGATGAAAACTACCAGTCAGTCGGCGACACCATGCAAGTTGGTGGTGAGGGCGTTGGCGCTGCATTCCGCAAGCGTGACAAAGACCTTGCTGAAAAATTCAATGCTGCGCTTAAAAAGCTCAAAGAAGACGGTACTTACGATGAGATCATGAACAAGTACTTCTCTTACAGCATTAAGATTTAATGCTAAAAGTCAGATGTCAGGCGCTATATGCCTGACGTCTGATTGACGATTAATTTTCACGGAACTTACTCAATGATAGATCTTCACGGTTACGGCCCATCTATATTTCAGGGCGCTATTTTAACCATCGAAGTAGCCGTATTATCATTGCTTGTGGCTTTATTTTTAGGGCTACTCGGCGCGATCGCCAAACTTTCAAGCAACCCTATTCCTCGCGCTATCGCAACGGTATACACCACCGTAATTCGAGGCGTTCCCGATCTTGTACTGATGTTACTCATCTTCTTTGGCGGTCAAATGATGATGAATGAGTTCTCAGATTGGTTATATGAAGAATTTGATATCGATGTCTTTTTTAACATCGATGAATTTATTGCCGGAGTTGTCACCATTGGCTTTATCTTTGGTGCCTATATGGCAGAAACATTTCGTGGCGCATTTCAGTCCGTAAATGCAGGTCAAATAGAAGCCGGATATGCCTACGGTATGACTCGATGGCAAGTATTTAGCCGCATCTCGTTTCCTCAAATGATGCGTCATGCACTACCTGGCCTAGGTAACAATTGGCTTGTTATGCTGAAAACCACTGCACTTGTATCGATCATTGGTCTAGCTGATATGGTGCGTCTTGCTTCCGAGGCAGCCAAAGCTGTGCACGAACCCTTTACTTTCTTAATCCCTGTTGCGCTTGTGTACTTATCCCTCACAGCGGTCTCAGAGTTATTACTCAACAGACTTAAAATTAAATACAGTGCCGGAACAACGAGGGCTTAATGATGGAAGCG
>NZ_LWFI01000458.1:0-821 GCF_001635735.1 Oleiphilus sp. HI0067 | reverse complement strand
CTTAACACACGCTGAACTTCAATTTCATTCGCTTCATCATCCATTAGGGCTGAAAGCGATTCGCGTATTTATCGTCCACTTACACTCTCCTAAGAATCAAAATATAACTATTTAGCTTAGTCATATTAAGCTAATTCTCCCTGCGCCTTCTGCATCGCTTTATCGATTGCTTCACGCGCACGGAATATTCGAGAACGGACTGTGCCTACAGGGCAGCCCATCACATTTGCAATTTCTTCGTAACTCAAACCTTCAAACTCACGCAGCGTTAAGGCAACACCTAACTCTTCAGGAAGATTTTTAATCGTGCGGAGTACCAGAGCCTCCAACTGATCTCGATTCAACTGATCTGCTGGGTTCGAAATATCTTGTAAGCTTGCGTGATTACCTTTGACCTCAGCATCGTCAATATCAACATCAACCGATGGCGTCTTGCGCCCCTTAGACGCAAGATAGTTTTTGGCACAATTCACGGCTATCCGAAACAGCCATGTATAGAAGGCACTGTCTGATCTGAAGTTTTTAATGCCACGATACGCCTTGATAAACGTCTCTTGCGCAACATCAGATATTTCATGGTGATCAGACACATATCGAGAAATAATCGCACCGACTCGGCCCTGATACTTCAACACAAGTAGGTCAAACGATGCTTTGTCTCCGTTTTGAGCACGCGCAACAAGCTTCTGATCGACAACGCGTTCAGGATTAGTCGCAAATTGTTGTGTGTGCGTGGGAGCTTGCGTCATGGAATTACAGGGAACGGTTTTGTTCGCTTTATCTATCGGTTGCGGCTGATCTACACTAGGACAATCCGCAGT
>NZ_LWFI01000457.1:0-25991 GCF_001635735.1 Oleiphilus sp. HI0067 | reverse complement strand
GAAGAGCGCTGTTGGGAATCAACCGGCTTAGGCGCCTTAAATACAAACAAAACAGGCAAACTTAATGCGAGTATGACAGCGAGCAAGACAAACGAGCCACTGTAATGTTGGTCAAATAACTCTCTACCAACCTGCCCGAGCTCTGGGCCAACAAATGCTGCAACAAGACCACCCAGCAGTACGAACGAAGCAGCTGGCGCATGTTGAGATTCATCAACACTTTCCATCGCCGCAAACCGATATTGCTGAATTGCCGCTAGGCCAACTCCTAACAACATCACGAAGAAACAAAATCCCCAAAACGAGGTCTGCTCGATGGCTTGCGCTGCACCAAGTGCTGCGCAAATCATCATAAGAATATTGACGCGAAAAACAGTCGAACGCCCATAACTTTGCATCAAGCGCGCAATAGGAATGACCGCCATAGCCGTACCCACAACGATTGCTGCAACAGGTAACGTGGCCATTGCTTTATCTGGCGCCAACTCACTGCCAATCAAGCCACCGACAAACACAACTAACGGCGCCGTACTCAAACCTAAGGCACTTGCGACTGCCAAAAGCCAAACATTCCTATTTAATTTTTGCACAAACTCTCCTTATGCGAAAAACAGCAGCAAGATACTTTGCGTTGCTTGAGCTCGATTGTAATAATGCGGGTTTGAATCGCATAAAAATGAAAGGAACAAAAAACTATGACACGTTACCATGTCTATGGCCTCGGTGCTGCACTTGTCGACACCGAAATTGAAGTCACTGATGATTTTCTATCTCAAGCAAACATCGAAAAAGGTCTTATGACATTGGTAGATGAAGCACGCCAAACAGAGCTTCTCGATCATATGAAAGGTCACCTAGTGGGTAGCAAGCGATCTAGTGGCGGCAGTGCGTGTAACTCAATTTATGCGGCAGCTTGCTTTGGCGCATCAACATACTACTCATGCAAAGTAGCTGATGACGATAACGGTACATTCTTCCATGACGACCTTGCTGAGGCAGGCGTCTCTACCGATCAATCAAAACATGAATCAGGTACAACCGGTAAGTGTCTAGTCATGATTACCCCAGACGCTGAGCGTACCATGAATACCTTTCTTGGGATCAGCGAAACACTAAGCACCGAGAACATCAACATCGATGCGTTGAAAGAATCAGAGTATGCCTACATCGAAGGCTATCTTGTTACGTCAGACACAGGACGCGCTGCGGCTGTTGAGTTGCGCAAATTAGCTGAACAGCATGGTGTCAAAACAGCCCTGTCGTTGTCTGACCCTGGAATGGTGCAATTTTTCGGTGATGGTCTCGCCGACATGCTCGGCGATAAAGTTGATCTTCTGTTTGCCAATCAAGACGAAGCACTCGGTTGGACAAAGACTTCGAATATCGAAGAAGCCTGTGACGCGATGAAACAATACGCGGCCAGTTTTGCGATCACATTAGGTAAAGATGGCGCAATGGTATTTGATGGCACAACGCTATCAAAAGTTGAAGGTGTGGCAGCAACAGCTATTGATACCAACGGTGCGGGAGACATGTTTGCTGGCGCATTTTTATATGCTATTACTGCTGGAAAGTCCTATGTTGAAGCGGCTTCTCTGGCAAACAAAGCAGCTGCTCAAGTAGTCAGCCAATACGGACCACGCTTAAAAGCAGAGCAGCACCAAGTCTTGCTGTAAGTTCTTGTAGTCATGCTGTAAATCGGGGTCGGAGTAAAAATACTCTGATCCCGATATTATGAAAAGCCAAACAAATGACTTATCATGCCACAGAAAAACAGATTTCTTCTACTGTGCGCTTTTCTGGTTGAAAGCTATTTATTTTGTCATTACTTGGGTAGCCCAAGCACACACCGCAAATTAGCTTGTACTTGTCTTCAATATCAAAGAATGGACGAACATCGCCGCCCCACATTGCAACAGAAGCTTGCGCACATGTCCCAAGCCCCTTATCAGTCGCTGACAGCATCAGATTTTGCAAGAACATACCTGTATCAAGCGCACTGTATTCGGCACGTTCGCCATGAACAAAAATGAACATCGCTACCGGCGCATTAAAAAACTCGAAGTTTTTTCGCATCCAAGCATCGCGCGCTGCGCGATCATGTCGCTCAATTCCGAGTACACCATACAAGCCCTTGCCGCACTCAATCGCGCGTCTCTTTTGCTCGGATGGGTAATGAATATCTGGTTTGAAATCACCATTAGGCAAGGCACCGCTCGTTATACCCCTCACGATTTTAGACACGCCTTTTAAACGCTGAATTTCGATACCCTTATCATACTTTTTCAATAACGCTTCAGCGATTTTATCTTTAGTCACCCCTTTTGCTATCGCCACACGATACGACTGCGTATTAGAAGAACTTGGTGCTTTCAAAGCATCCGCAAGCAAGGTCTTTATCAAGTCATCACTTACTTCTTGGTCGGTAAAATCACGCGTGCTATTGCGTTTCGTAAGAACGTCTTGGAACTCCATCTTTTATTCAGGCCTCAGGCTTTTTGTTAGAACATGCAGACTAAAAAACTCTGCACCAGATAGAAAGGGCTTACGGTAAAATTAAGTGTTTCGATCTATCAACACCCCATGTAAACTCGCCATCAAAATTTAGTACTTGAACTGGAGATCTTTCGTGCGTTTAGTTTCGTGGAATGTAAATGGTGTTCGCGCCGTAATGAAAAAAGACTTTTTGGCTTCGCTCGAAGAAATGCAGCCGGACGTGCTTTGCCTTCAAGAAACCAAGGCACAAGACGACCAAGTACAGGAAGCACTTGCTGAACTCGAGGGCTACCACATCTACTCGAACTCAGCTGAAAAGAAAGGCTACTCTGGCACCGCGATCATCACGAAAGAAAGGCCTCTTTCTATTAAAAATGATATTGGCATCGATGAACACGATACCGAAGGCCGTGTCATTTGCGCAGAGTACGAAGACTTTTATCTCGTCACCGTTTACACACCTAACTCCGGGAGCGAACTCAAACGTCTGCCATATCGTCAAACTTGGGACAAAGCTTTTCTTGAATACATTCAAACCCTAGAACAAACCAAACCAGTATTAGTTTGCGGCGATTTGAACGTTGCACATAAAGATATTGATCTCGCGCGTCCGAAGCCAAACTACAATAAAAGCGCAGGCTACATGCAAGAAGAAATCGATGGTATGGATGCCTATACCAATGCGGGCTTTGTCGATAGCTTCCGACATATTCATCCAGAGCAAGGTGAGCGTTATTCTTGGTGGAGCTACCGTGCTGGAGCACGTCAGCGCAACATAGGGTGGAGGATTGATTACTTCTTAGTGTCTGACTCTTTTAAAGATCGCATCAAGAATGCAGATATTTTTGATCAGGTGATGGGTTCAGATCACTGTCCAGTGATGATCGAGGTATAGTTTTTTCTTCTATTCAGGTTTCGTCCTGAAGGACGAGTTAAGGGAGTAGCTGACACTCCCTTAACAATGACCCAGGCCACCCTCTCTTACTAAGAAATTCACCTCGTCCCTGTCAGCCCCTACTTCCTAGCCCTTCGGGTTCATTCGTTGCTCAAGAATAAACAGCGCCTGCGGAACTCGCTCACTTCGTTCACTCAGACAATCCTCGGCGTTAATCTGTTTATTCTTTTCGCGACTCATCTAGTCAGAAGGGGGAAGTTAGTGCCAAAAATATACTTTATCGAAACGGCCACCCTCATCTTGAGGGACGAAAGCTCGCTAGTGAAAATCGGGAATACGCGAGGACTGCCCGAGCCGAAGGCGAGTCCCGCAGCGCCGATTTGAACAAGAACTTGAGTGTAGCCGAAGGCCCCGAGAGCTGGGGCGCATTTAGATTCTTAAGACCTTTAGCGTTAAAGGTCTTAAGGCGTTGTCGGCCGCTGCCGACAAGAAAAGAAGAAGCTAAATCGAAACAACACCTGAAACAAAAGCGCTTAGGCATATGGCCAAAAATAAAGGGATTAATCTAATCTCAACTTCTTCAAACGATACCGCATAGACCGAAAACTCATACCCAGCTTTTTCGCTGCCGCAGTGCGATTCCAT
Source organism: Oleiphilus sp. HI0067 (assembly GCF_001635735.1). Classification (NCBI taxonomy): domain Bacteria; kingdom Pseudomonadati; phylum Pseudomonadota; class Gammaproteobacteria; order Oceanospirillales; family Oleiphilaceae; genus Oleiphilus; species Oleiphilus sp. HI0067. The sequence goes on along the minus strand of NZ_LWFI01000457.1, from coordinate 21,955 downwards.
TTGGTATCTTGCAGCGCTTTTTCTATCTCTACGCGCTCTATTTGCTCAAGATAATCTTCTAAAGGCATATCCTCCGGTCGAGCCGATACAAAGTCTGTAGAGCTACCTTGGTTGTCGGGCTGAGCGCTCGGCTCAGAAAAGGTCTGGGTTGGAGATAAGCGCGGGCTGTTATCTAGCTGCAGATCTTGTTCACGAATAATATCGTCTTCACACAGCGTAAACGCACGTTCAATGATGTTCTCTAACTCACGCACGTTTCCAGGAAAGCTATAGCTTTTAAGCGCTTGCATTGCATTGGCATCGATGGACGCGTTATCGACCCCACATTCTTGAGCGATATTCGACAAGAAACGCGTTGCCAATAGCGCTACGTCATCTTGGCGTTCGCGCAAGCTAGGTACCTGCAAGTTAATGACGTTAATGCGGTAGAACAAGTCTTGTCGAAAACTGCCGTCGTCGACCAATGCTTGAAGATCTTTATGCGTTGCACTCAAAACGCGCACATCGACGGCTTCTTCAGACTCACCGCCTACGGCACGCACCGCTTTCTCTTGAATAGCACGAAGCAATTTCACCTGCATATCTAAGGGTAGATCAGCCACTTCATCCAAAAACAAAGTGCCGCCATCCGCCGCTTTAAACAGGCCATCTTTATCTTGATGAGCCCCACTAAAGCTACCTTTTAAGTGTCCGAAAAACTCACTTTCCATCAACTCGCTTGGTATCGCGCCACAGTTAACTGGAATGAATGGCCCATCACGTCTGACACCATTGGCATGAATGGCACGTGCAACCAATTCTTTACCACTTCCGGATTCACCAGAGATGTATATTGGCGCTTGGCTGCGAGCGAGTTTAATAACCTGTTTGTTGAGCTTTTTGAGTTCGGCACTCTCACCGAGGAGCACCGTTTGATCACTAGGAATTGACTGAGCAAGATCAACTTTTGTTTCAGCGAGTTTAAGCGCACTAGATACAAGTGTGCGTAGTTGCGTTAAATCGACAGGCTTAGAGATAAAATCAAATGCACCTGCTTTTAGGGCTTCAATGGCGGTTTCAACACTGCCATAAGCGGTAATCATAGCTATCGGAATATGACTGTGTTCGCTCTGTATAAAACGCACAAAATCAATACCATTGCCATCCGGCAGGTTCATATCTGTTAAACATAATTGAAAGGTAAACTCTGACAAAGCACGATGAGCTTCTTCGATACAATCAACACTGACGGTATCTAACCCCATACGCATCAGCGTGATTTCGAGAAGTTCTCGAATATCTGGTTCATCATCAATTATTAATACGCATGGTCGAGTCATTTAACGTCTCTACTAGTTTCTATCTCAGTCAATGCTGAAGTCTGTATTCAAATGTTTCTGGCTTAAACAATTCGTTTGTGGTGCGCAAATATAATGCGAAAACAAGCACCGCCACTACTGCTCTCAAGGTAACTTAAGTTTGCCTGATTGGCTTCACACAGTTCACGCGATATGTATAGACCCAATCCGGTTCCTGTGCTCTCGGTTGTAAAAAAGGGCTCAAACAAATGTTTCTGATTCTCTTCCGATACGCCATTACCCGAATCAATGATATCTACGACAGCTTGTCCCGTGCCCGCTTTGCGTGACAAGCATACTTCAACCCCACCCTCGTTCATCGATTTCTCGATGTGGTATTGCGCATTGACAATCAAGTTAGTAAGCACTTGCTCAATCTGAGAAGGGTCAAATCGCGCCAAAGTGTCTTCCTTATTCAGAACGTTCACGCGGATGGGGATAGGAGAATCGCTTTGTTCTCGACACTGATCGACGACTTGCTCAAGCCAAGGTCGGAGTGAAATAGCCTGCACGTCGGGTTGACCACGGCGGCTCAAGGTAAGCGTATTTTCAATAATGCCATTTACTCGCGCGCAATGCCTTTCGATGATGCTAGTCATCTTGCGATCAGCTTCTGTCAATTCTTCTGACTCAGAAAGAAGCTGTGCAGCATGACTAATAGCGCCTAAGGGGTTACGCACTTCATGTGCGATACTAGCTGTTAAACGCCCAAGTGATGCTAGCTTTAATTGTTGCGCGCGCTGAGTGAGCAGACGGGTATCTTCTAAGAAAATAAGCGTATTATTTTTGCCAGCATTTTCCATTCGCGAAAAATTTGCTTGAACTTCAGGTAAGTCAGCACTCATTTGAAATGGCTTACTTCGCACCGTGGGTTGTCGCGACCACGCATCAATACGCTCAATAATTTGTTGAGGCAGGCGCTCTCCTGATTTCATACCTAGTAAATCAGAACATGCTTGGTTAAATGTCAGCACCTTATAATCAGGATCACAAACAATAATCCCAGTGCGCATACTTTGAATAATCTGATGATTAAGAGCTTGCAGCTCTGCGATATTTTTCTGTTGTTTGGCAGCGAGTTCTTCCGTTTGAGAAATACGGCGCGACAAGTTTTGAAGAATAAACGCCGTCGCAAAGTAAATAGCTCCAAATAACCCTGCTCGAGCAACATCGGAGAGCACACTCATATCTTGAATATAACGATCAAACTCAAGCGTTAGCGATAACAGACTTGCCACGGCCGCAAGCGCATACGCAGACACTCCACGAAGCATAATGTTTGCAGCAGCAACTGAAATAATAACTAAATTACTGAGCCCTCCAGTGATGCCCTCACCAGCATAAAACAAGGCATGAAGAAAACAAAGATCTAAGAAACCAAAGAAAAAGATATGGCTATAGTCAGCCTTTAAACGCGAACGATATGCCAGTAAAGAAACTAAAGAAAAGACAAAGTAAGTAGCTGCGATAACTTGAAAGGCTTCAATATCACGAAAATCGCTTACCGCGTATTTTTTAGAAAACGTCACCCCCCACAATAAAGCAGAAATAACGACGCGATAAAGATTGAAATAAGTAAATAAAGAACTCGGCATACTCGGCGCGAATACAATTAAATAAAACGAATAACTTTGAGTATAAACAAGGACTTGAAAAGTGTTAGCTGAAGTCAGGCTCTTTTTCAGATTCTTTAAACATAAAGCGAATCAAAATAGCCATCACTATAATCGACAACAATAAACGACCAAGCAAAATGGGTATCCAATGTGCGCCTAATAATAGAAGCAATAAAGTGTCTTCAATGATGCTATGGCAAAGCCCGAGAAAGCATGCAACGACCTTCATATCCCGTAGATTGATCTCGCCTTTTGTTGCGGCATCAATGAGCAAACCAGCACCAAAACTCAGACCTAACATCAAGCCTACAATCGTGACATGACTCGCTTCGCGGCCAACTTTTAAGAATTTTGTCAGCGGTAAAAGTAAAAATTCTAGTACTTGATCGAACTTAATAAGGCGTAAAAAACGCAGAAATAGCATGAGAGAGCTCAGTACGACCAATATGCCTGCCAACATTTCGAATTGCGCTCTCACCCAACCCCAAAAGCTCGTATCAGAAACACTGGGTGTCCAGAGAGCCTGACTCGTTTGCTCAGCAAGCGGCGTTACACTCAGACTGAAATAGGTAATCAAAGCAAAGACAAAACCACCGACACAGCGCAACAAGATCGTAATACGCCAAGGAACTCCTAATGCTTTCGCGACTGCCCCCTCAATAGGAATGGCATGAGCCACCAATACAAGCATCGCTAATGTTGTGATTTGCGCGACTGAGTATGAGCCATCACCCAATTCATAAAACACCACCATCGCCGCGTAGATATTTGTCAGAATGCTTGCAGCCCAAACTAAACAAAACTCACTCGGCAAACCAACAATGTTCATTAAGGGGGCAAGCAACGATGCGAGTAATTCTGTCGCACCAAGCTCTTGCAAAATTTTCACAACCATCACTGCTGGAACCAGAATTTTTAATAAAATCCAATACGCTCGTCCAACATCGTTTGCGAAAGTTTTTACTGCTTCTAGCTGCATAATGTCTGTTCTACGAATAATATACGCGGGGCCGGGGTCATTGCCCCATCATTTTTAGGAGTAGCATAACTTTGGATCTGCCAAGCGTCACGGTTTTATCTCTTTTCATTCCGACCTTTTTTATGGTGTCTATCACACCAGGAATGTGTATGACCTTGTCACTCACGCTCGGTATGCGTTTCGGAATGAAAGCCATCTTTTGGATGATGATTGGCGAACTATCGGGTGTTGGTCTTGTCGCGACATTGAGTGCCGTTGGCGTTGCCGCCATTCTTCTCACCTATCCAATTTTATTTAGCGTGTTAAAGATCGGAGGTGGATGTTATCTCATTTATCTCGGTTTACAGATGTGGCTATCAAAAGGAAAAATGGCCATCACCAACGATGCGGCAATGAACACTGTCTATTCTCCTACGGCACTGATCTCGCAAGGGTTTATCACCGCAATAGCTAATCCCAAAGGATGGGCATTCTTTGTCGCTTTGCTTCCACCATTTCTCGACCCAGAACGCGCATTATTCGGACAACTATCTGTGTTACTCGTCTTGATTCTCGTGCTCGAAGCGATGTGCTTAATTATTTATGGGCTTGGCGGAAAGAGTCTTGGGCATTTCTTGGGGGATGAAAAACATCAAAAAACACTCAATCGATGTTCTGGAGCCTTGTTAGCAGGCGTAGGTATTTGGTTAATGATGAGCTAGCGTCTGGCCTGAGGCAGATTTACGTTATATCGCATCGCAACAAAACGACTAGAAGTGGCGGCTAGAGCGGCAAGCCCCATACAATATGCTTCAGGCACTCCTTCTGAATGTAGAACCATATACATTAGCCCGCCGATAATGGCCGCAGATGCATAGAAATCTGAACGTAAGATCATCGGAATTTCGCGAACAAGTAAATCGCGAATCACACCACCTCCGGTCGCAGTCAAGGTACTCATTAATACAACGCCCACCCAACCAAGCTCATGGCGCACTGCAGTTGCTGCACCAATAGCCGCAAATACGCCAAGACCGATCGCATCTGCAAAACGCACATAGTCCATATGCCTTTCGACGCGGTTAGCAAAGAAGAAAGCAATTAAACCGGCAGCGAGAGCTGTAAAAAAATAGGTCTCGTTAGTAAAGGCTGCTGGCGGGTGCACACCTAGAATCGCATCGCGCATAATGCCGCCACCAAGGCTCGTTGCCAAAGCTAGCACCAAAATACCGAGTAAATCTAAGTGGTATTTTGCACCGTCAAAACCTCCTGACAGCGCAAAAACGAAGACACCAAACAGATCGAAGTACAGCAACCATTCCATCGAAGATTAGGCGTCCTTATTAAGCCATGTCATATATTCACTCACCCCTTCAGCAACCGCCTTGAATGCTTGGTCATAGCCTGCAGCACGTAAGTTAGTCATGTCTGCCTGAGTAAAACTCTGATAACGGCCTTTTAAATGATCTGGGAAAGGAATGTACTCAACCTTTCCTTTGCCGTGAAAATCAATCACCGCGTCAGCCACGGCTTGGAAAGGTTCTGCCGCGCCTGTGCCTAAGTTATAAATCCCAGACTCAGCTTTGTTTTCCCAACACCAAAGATTCACATTGGCGACATCACCTACATAAACAAAGTCTCGCGTTTGACCACCGTTTGGATAACCGTCATAGCCTTCAAACAACTTAGGATTTTCGCCTGCCTTAATCTGCGTATTCAAGTGGAATGCAACACTCGACATCGAACCTTTATGTTGTTCGCGCGGCCCATATACATTGAAGTAACGGAAACCAATCACTTGAGATTCGGCTTTAGGCAATATGCGACGTACATATTGATCAAACTGAAATTTCGAATAGCCATATACGTTCAGAGGCTTTTCGTGTTGACGCTCTTCTTTGAATATATCTGAGCCGCCATAGACTGCAGCAGATGACGCATACAGGAACGGGATTTTTTTATCTAAGCAGTATTCAAGCAACTCAACAGAATACTGGTAGTTGTTCTGCATCATAAACTTGCCATCCCACTCAGTAGTCGAAGAACAAGCACCTTCATGGAAAATAGCGTCGATATCACCCAAGGGAGCATCATCATCAAGCATCGCCAAGAAATCATCTTTATCGAGATAATCTGCAATGTCTAAGTCCACAAGATTCACAAACTTTGTACCATCACTTAGATCATCCACAACAATGATGTCTGTGCGCCCCTGATCATTCAGCGCCTTCACAATATTACTTCCGATGAAACCTGCACCGCCGGTTACGATAATCATAATGCTTTCCTTTGTTGGCTATCCGCCATAACAATAATTTCTTGCGCGCAATTATAGGTACTGATTGCCGACAAATACACTCTAGATACGAAAGGTGTACAATGCGCGATGATTTTCAAGACAATGATAGAGATATACTGCCGGAGACAAACGTGGCAACTGCAATGGCAAAGCACATACTAGTGAAGACAAGAGAAGAAGCGGAGCAGTTAAAAAAGCAGCTGATTCTTGGTAAATCTTTTGAGGCACTCGCCAAGAAACATTCAACTTGCCCATCCAAAAAAAAAGGTGGCGATCTAGGAGAAATCCGCAAAGGTCAGCTTGTTAAGCCCATTGAGAAAGTAATTTTCACGCAGCCTCTCAAGAAAATTCACGGCCCTGTTAAAAGCCAATTCGGTTTTCATTTGATACAAGTATATTACAGAGATTAAGTTCTTAGTTGTGGTTAAAAATGGGGTCAGAGTAAAAGTACTCTGACCCCAATTTTCGTTAATGAAGTCCTAGGCTACTGCCAACCTTCAACACCCTACATATCGGGCAATTTATGCGCGATGCCTTTGTGGCAATCGATACATGTTTTTTCTCGCGTAATCAGGAACTTAGAATGCATTGCCTGAGCTCGCGGACTCTGGCGATTGAAGTCCATCGATTCGGCACTATGGCAGTTTCGACACTCTAAAGAATTGTTCGACTTCAAGCGATGCCACTCATGCTGAGCAAGTTCCAAACGTTTTTCTAAGAATTTTTCGCGGGTATTCATCGTTCCAAAAACCTTACCCCACACTTCTTTCGATGCCTGCATTTTACGCACAATCTTGTCCGTCCAATTGTGCGGTACGTGGCAGTCTGGGCAAGTTGCACGAACACCCGAACGGTTGTTGTAGTGAATTGTTCCTTTCAGTTAAGCAACCTTTGTAAGGCTTACATTTTGTAAGCTGTTGAATTTAATAGAATTCAATATTGTAAGGAATTCTTGGTTTTTTCTAAGCATTATTGAACTCAAATATGGGCTCTAAAGGATCAACATTATAAGCTGCAAGAAGAGAATTAACTGCACTAAATCGAGACTCAGCGCTAGCAAAATGCATGAAAAGTAAGTCATGCTTTCATCGCTTAAAACTTCTGCTGCTAGACAAAAGCGGTCGGAACTAAAACTGAAAACCTTCATCGGATATTGTGATAAAGCCGACATTATAAAAGCGACTTGTGGCATTCATTTTTGAGCAACTGACTGAATGTGAAATTACAGTTTTGTGTTTGGCCTGCAGCCTTTTACCTCTTCTAGAAATTTACTAGCTTCACGACTTAACTGATCTAAACCTTGCTGCTCTATGGGCATGTGCCCAGCGTTTTCCAATAAAACAACTTTTTTATTGCAGGCCAAGCGCTGATAGAACTGTTCGCTGAGTTCAAATGGCGTCCATTTATCTTCTGCTGGATGAGCCAACAAAACCGAGCACGAGTTGAAGTTCTCGGGTTCAACTTTAGGTGTTGCAATCATAATCGAAAGCATGAAATGCAGCGGTGTTCGATTTCCACCACCGTTTGGGTCGTTAACAACAAGTTGATTAAATTCGGCATTATTCGATAAAGCGTGCATTTTAGAAAACCATTTCAAAGGAAGCTTTAGTGTTCCTAAAATGGGGTTTAGACATTTCAATAACGGTAAGATTGCCGCGCTCATTCGAGGGAATTTAGCGAAAGCAGCTCTAACAGAAGCCAATCGCGGATCACACAATGTGGTTGCGATAATGCCCTTAACATATTTTGATCTAGCTGCCGCATAGTACGCTAGCATCCCACCCAAGCTAAGCCCATACAATACGATTTTTTGCTGGCCTTGCTCTGATTCATGCTCAATTAAATCGACAACCAAATCTGCCCACGTTAGGTAGTCCACCTTTCTTTCCGGCGAATCAGTTAATCCATACCCTGGAAAGTCTGGCATCACGACTTCATATCCCTTCTCATACAGGTCGAGGGCCAACGGGCTCAACAAACGTGCATAGCCACCACCTCCATGCAGCATGATCACCTTTACGTCATCTTTGGTCGATGGAACATAACGATCTAAATGAACATTGATTCCCTGCCACAACCACCACTCCTCTTTGGGCTGGTTCTGGTGATTAATCCGTAGGTGTTCCGGAAAATAATCTTGGTAGTTTTGCCAGTATGATTCACTTTGGTAACTTGGTTGCTCTTTCATCAAACTCAATTCCTCCATTGGACTGCGTAGCGCTAAACGGTGCTTTAGATAACAGAACACTATAATATGAGCATTTACTCACATTAAATACTCGCGTTTATTTATTCTCATGAAAGTCAATAAAACCACCTCAAAGCCCCGTCGCAAGCCCGCTCAGAGCCGATCATCTAATACAGTGGATTGCATACTCGAAGCCAGCGCTCATATTTTAGTTAGCGAAGGACAGGGGAAATTAAACACCAACCACATTGCTAAAATCGCAGGAGTTAGCGTTGGTTCGATTTATCAATACTTTGGGAATAAAGAAACGATTCTTGCTGAATTGGGCAATCGCCATATTGATGAGATGCTCACAATCATTATGGCTACTTTACAAAAGCTGCCTTCTCTTGACCTGAAAGAAGCGCTTGAAACCATGGTGCATGCGGTTATGGACGCTCATAAGCAAGAACCGCAGCTACATCAGGTACTCGTAAGAGAGCTAAACAAACTAGACGGCTACACTCGCGTAGAAGAGCTCGATGGCGTATTGCTGAATTTAACCGAGAGCTTTTTGAAAAGCCGAGCCCATGAAATAAGTAGTGAGGATCTAAAACTCGCAAGCTTTGTGGTTATGCAAACCATAGAGAACCTTACCCATCAAGGTGTTTTGTTTGCCCCTCAAATTGATCTAAGCAAATTAACAAAAGAATGCTCACACATGCTTTATTGTTATTTGACAAGCTAATAGAGTGAAACTTCATTTGCCCTCTTTCGAAACAGTGCGACTCGAAAATATTCGTTGAAATGTCCGCTTTTCATAAACAGCCGATGCAATACATCTTCGAGGCGAAAGTCTCCTTCCCTCTTTTAGCCAACGTACAGCACCAACTCATATAATATTGTTTTTGTTATTCTTTCTAAGTAAGGATTTTATAACTGAAGAACATGGTTTATTACTTTTATAATTTCCATGCAAACAGCTATGTGTCGGTTAGATACTAGCCTTGTATTACAGATAAGGCTAGGAATCATGTTCATTATTTAATCAGAAATTCTGATTAATATAAGACTAGTGCGAGAAGAAAAAAATTGATTGATATCGATCAACTGCACACTGAAAACGACGTGAAGCAATTCAATAATTTGAGCAAGAAGTGTTTTATCAAATAAAAAAGGCAGAATGGAGACAGTCTGCCTTTTTGGTTTCTTTACATTTCGATTTACTTGAGCTTTCTCGCGCGGAATTTGCGCCCTTTTATTTTTCCTTCATTCAGAATATTCAACGCCTTGCGCATCGATCCTGATTTCACTGCGACATAACTTGCTCGTGCAACGATTTTAATTTTACCGACTTCAGAGCCGGCTATTCCGCCATCTGCTGTTAGGGCTCCTAACAGATCTCCGGGGCGTACTTTATCTCGTTTACCGCCAGAAATTTCTATCGTCACGAACTCAGGTTCAGGAAAACTACCCTTTGCCTTAAAGCTAGCAGCATCGAGATATTCAAGTGCTTGTTGGCGCTCACCTTCTAAAATTTCGAGCTTGTACCGTTGCTTCGCTGTGTAGATGCTATAAGCTTTTCCTGAGTGACCAGCGCGACCAGTCCGCCCAATACGATGCACATACACTTCACTGTCTCGTGGCAAGTCATAATTGACGACAAGAGCAACATCATCGACATCTAAGCCACGAGCCGCGACATCTGTCGCAACCAAAACACAGCAGCTTCCCTGCATAAATCGGGTTAGAACAGAGTCACGCTCGCGTTGTTCCAAATCACCATGAAGGGCTAGTGCGCTGGCGCCAAGATCATTCAGTGATTGCGCCAAGTCATCACAATCTTGCTTCATATTTGCAAAAACAATTGCGGTCGCAGCCTGCGTGTGACGCAAGATACGCGCGAGTACTTCTTGTTTATTACGCTCTTGTACTTCAATAAAACGCTGTTCGATATGATCGTCACTATGCTCGCTTTCTACAGTCACCATTACAGGATTATTCAATAATCGTTTCGCTAGGGAGGAAATTTTATCAGGATAGGTCGCGGAAAAAAGTAGGGTCTGACGTTGCGCAGGGCAGTGCCCTACAATATGTTCAACGTCCTCCAAAAATCCCATATCTAGCATTCGATCAGCTTCGTCCAAAACGACGGTATCAACGTTATTGAGTTTGAGCGTTTCTTTTCGTAAGTGATCTTTAATGCGTCCCGGTGTGCCCACAACAATATGTGCACCGTGTTCGAGCGAACCAATTTGAGGTCCCATTGGCTGACCACCGCACAAGGTCAATACTTTTACATTGTGCATACCTTTCGCTAGCTTGCGCGTCTCTTCCGCAACTTGCGTCGCTAATTCGCGCGTTGGGCACAAGATCAAAGTTTGAATACGATATCGCTTCGGCTCCAGTCTATTCAGTAGATTTAACGCGAAAGTCGCCGTTTTACCACTTCCCGTTTTTGCTTTCCCGATTAAGTCTTTTCCATCAAGCAAGTTTGGCAAGGCAGCACTTTGAATATCAGTCATAGTCTCGTAACCAGCTTTGTTTAAAGCATCCAACAATTCTGGTTTTAAAGCTAAAGAGGAAAAGCTTTGATTAGTCATGGCGTATAAATCTGTGAATAAAAAGAGAATGTTGCCGCACGCTGAATAGTGAATGAGCGCAGAGCAAGACAGAGGCGCTAGAGTAATCTAGTTGAAGAGAAAGTAAACCTTGAATCGAGGAGTTTAACCACGCTCATACATAATTTTCTTGGTGCCACCTTCACAGCTACCGACTTGTTCACCCGGAGCTGAGGCGTCTTTTTCAACAATAGTAAGCTTAAAGCTTTTCACCCCATTGTTTTTAATCTTGGCTTCGATCTCATCTTTCAACTCATTACAATCTTTGAGTTCTGCGCTAGCAATCAAAGGTAATGCAAGAAGGGTCATTGCTACGCCCCACGCGAAAATATTTTTCATAATCCACCAACTAATTTAGTTAACGGTAGAGGGAGAGTAGCAAAGAATCGAAAAGATGCAGGATTATAAATCGCTATGAAGGATCGACTTCTTGATAAACGACTTTGTAGCCAGAACCGCAGTAGCCCACCACTTTGCCTTCAACATCGTCATCGATTTCAGCAAGAACTAGCTCGAAACCGTCGTCTTCGTCTTGCCCATATTGAATCTGTAGATTAGACATCATCACTTCGCAATCCTTAGGCATTGCCATTAAAGATGACGAAAAGCCGAAAGCTACTAGCGCCAACACTATTGAGATTTTTTTAAACATGATGTGTACCTCCTGTATGTCCTTAAAGTATAGCAAACCTGCACCATTACTCGGTTCTAAGGCCCACAGAATAAGGGCTAGGATCTATTTCTGAGGACTGTGTATCAATTATTTTGCTTAATAACTCTACCGATGCCGGCGCTAATACCAAACCATTCCTAAAATGCCCTGCATTCACGTAAACGTGCCGATAACCTTCAATACGCCCAATACTAGGAATACCCTTTGGCGATCCGGGTCTCAGGCCGGCCCAATGATGACTCACCTGATATTCAGCAAGACTTGGGAATAAGGAGATAGCGCTGTCGATTAGCGATTGCTTCGCCTCTTCATTGGTTAGCTTTTCAAAGCCGGTATATTCAAGCGTACTGCCTGCGACCACCTTTCCGTCTTTTCTGGGAATCACATATCGGCCATCACTCAACACTACGCGATTGACTAAACCGACTGGCGCATCAAACACCAGCATTTGGCCTTTCACAGGTTCAATCTCTGACGAGATCTGAGGCATGAGCTGAGATGTCCATGCCCCCGAGCAAACCACAACTAAGTCAGCATAATCTATTTCGCCAGAGAGCAAGCTCACTCTACCCTCATCAATCCCTGCAATCTTTTGATTCTCACGCACGGTAATGGCCGCGTGAAGATTCATGATGGTCCTTAAGGCTCTTAATAAGCGCGGATTACGAACACTCGCAACCTTTGGCATCCACAAAGACGATGCAAAACCTGTTTTCAGTTTTGGCTCTAGATCATAGAGATGTTCGGCAGAAATTGTTTCCATCCAAGAGGCATTATTCTCGGCCCAGTTAAGCGCAGCCTGTTGGTCTTCAACATTCAACACTAATAAGCCGTGATGGCTAATCTCTGGATCGATACCACTTTCCGCTTCGAGATCTTCAATCAGCTCGGCGTAGATAGCTTGCGAGCGCTTTGCGAGCGCTGTCACTGGAGCCAAATAACGCCAGGGATATAACGGAGAGATAATTCCTCCCCCTGCCCAGCTCGCTTCGCGCCCTAGTTGGCCTTGGTCATACAAAACCACATCAAACCCATTGTGTGCCAAATCACGAGCCTGCAACATGCCAATCACACCCGCACCAACAACAATCGCCTTCATTCAAATCCCCTTAAAAATATGCGCTTGTATTCTACGCGCTGGCTGATGAAAATGGAGCACGAGTTAAAGGATTGACTCAACTTTTTATTCTCATCAAGGATTGATGTTATGACATATTCTTCGCATTACTCGCGTGGCTTTACGCTACTCGAGCTTCTCATCGCTTTTACAATCATCGCCATCACATTTGGCATTTCATTTGGTAGTTTTTCGTTTATTGAAAAACAACGTGTCGAGCAAAATGCACGCACTGTTATTCAAGCCATCATGTATGCGCGCAGCCTCGCGATTAAAGAAAACCAATCTGTTTTTATATGCGCAAGTGACAACGAAAGTCATTGCGATAAAAATTGGTCGAATACGATGATGATTTATCGCGACCTCAACGGGAATAAAAGCTTCGACGCAACCGATGACATGATTCACTTATTTGAACTTGGTAGTGATGATAACCGCATTCGCTGGGGTTCGTTTCGAAGACAAGACTATCTTGAGTTTTTACCGACAGGGATGACCAACTTTCAAAATGGCACCTTTACGGTTTGCGCAAATAATAAGAACGTTGAGACGGCGGTGCCTGTAATCGTCAATGTAGCGGGACGCCCATACTTTGGAAGAGATTCCAACAACGATGGTGTTCGTGAATATAGCGGTGGCAGCCCCGTGCGGTGCTCTTAAACAAAAAACGGGGCCAGAATATTTTTACTCTGGCCCCGTTGTCTGCATATTAATGCGAGTTTAACGCCAACAATCAGCTGGGTTAGCCGGCGTTTTTACACCCGCCGAATTAATCGTCATAGTGCCACAACGATCATTCGCCATAATATTTCCTACAACTGGTGCAGCTTGCAGAGTATATGTTTGAGCCGCTGTTGTATCAGCTGTGCCACCATCGGTCTGAGAAATAGTGATGGTATAAAAACGCGCAATTTCTTGATCTAAGCCATATAAACCAGCACCTGGCAAACCCGTATCGGCACCACCATCGGCAGCATTCGAGTAATGATTATTCTGCGTGTACCAGCGCTCAAGCGCTGAACTCAAACCCATCAGCTCGCTTTGCGCATTCGCGCGATGCGTTGACGCAACATTCTCTTGGTAACTTGGGTAGGCAATCGCGGCCAAAATACCGATGATCGCCACCACAATCATCAACTCAATGAGGGAAAAACCCTGCTGCTTATTTGTCTTCATGTTTTTTTCCTCTCATTATTGATTAATCAACTCGAACCAACCCAAACGACCTTCACGATCAGATGCAGTAGTCGCGGCGTGCTCGCCTTTATCGATACCCGTGCTGTCTTTTGGCTTCTCTTTGTTTGAGCTGAAGGTGTATTTACCAAGTACATTCGTCTCGTTGTTGAAGTTATCGCTCTTCATACCTGCGCCAACGTCGTTTTCGTCAATGAGGCCATCATCATTCAAATCAAGAATAGGCTTGCTTGGATTTAAGCCGGTTAGCAACGGCAAGGCATACAAGTAACTCGCACCACCACCTGAACACTCAGATACATCTGGTATCAAACTTGAGAACAAGGCAATCGGACCAACCTCTGAATCAAACAGCAACTCAGGTTTTTGCGTCACACGCTCACCTTCAGCTGATTCGCCAGAAACGATGAAGTCGACATACCAACCTTCGTTACTGTCCCAGTTCACGTCTGTACCAGTGAGAGACTTCACCTCATCCGTTTCCGTAAAGGTTCTAGCCGCTAGATCGGTACGGACAAGCTCTTGCTCAGTTCCGCTATCCCAGATGGTGTAATAGCTTTGGACATCTACATTCGCTTGGTCGCCATCTACTAAATACTGACCAGTACCAAAAGTAACTAAAGCATTTGGCGAAAAGCCTTTATTAGCTTGCGCACTGTTCAATGCCAAACTAGGTGCTGCCGTAATAGGCTGTGCCGCACCATTACTATCTTTTGCTGAGAATAATGGTTTTGGTGTTGTGCCGGAGTTATAGGCAGAGCCCCAATTGGCAGCATTTGTATTACTCACATCAAAGGCCCACATATTGCCTTTAATATCACCACCATAAATACGATCTGGAATCTGATCACCATTCAAGTCAACAGCCGTTACACCAGATAAACCATTTTTATCAAGCGAGGTACCTACACCCGTATCAATCACAACTTTGTCAGTTGCAGCCCATCCATCTAGACCTTCTTCGATATACAAGATCATGAGTGCTGCACGACCATTGGTTGACTCATAACCATTACCAAAGATAACCGCCCATTTGCCGTTATTCATCAATGAGATTAATGGAGCAGTCGTCAAGAAACCTAGATTTGCATCATCACTTTCAGTGAATTCCCACATTACAGTATTAGCAGCATTCGTCGCTGAGTCTGTAAAGTCATCAGGATTCGTCACATCCAGTGCAAATAAGCCTTTACCACCAGCACGCAGGCCACCAACTAGAACAGTTCGCCAGTCACGTGACACATCTGCAGAATTGCCTTTTGTATAGACGTCTTGCGCTACTGGCGTCAAATCTACGTAATACTGATGCGCATAGTTAGGGTCTGTTAGATAGTGCAATCCTTCACCCGCAACGCTTGAGTAGACCAAATTAGGCACATAAGCCATCACTTCTTTACCTGCGTCTGTGCCAGAATTAAGGCCGTTAAAGCCGTGAAGCATACCGCCATTCGCACCGACATATACAACAGGCGTACGTCCTGCTGCGCCGCCGTTTGCATCATCCTTGTCAGAAAAATCTGAATAACGGTTACCATCAACACCAAACAGTCCATCGTCTGGCCACGCAGAAGAAGGCTCCCCTACATAAACAGGTGCAGAGTGAATAACATCGGCCATACGGCTACCACGCGCTCGGAACGCACCGCCTTCTTTTGAGCGATCTCCGCGCAGGTAAGCTAGTCGATCCTGCGCGAGCGTGTCGTCAGGACTTGCCGCTTCTCCTGGAGGATTCGTGCGTAAGTCGTTTTTCTGAGCGTCCGTTAAATTCGCCCACTCAAAGGTTACACCATCCGATGCACCCTGTGTGTAGATAACTCGCTCTTGATCAGCAACTGAAATATCTCTTTCATCCAATAAAGCCGCAGCACCTGAAGCCTCACCCGCTGAGTTTGACCAAACAATATCAAGCACATCACCATTGCTTGGATCGAGTAAGCGTGCTTCTAAGTCACCACTCCAGTCAGACGAATTAAAGAGTGTTGTATAAATAGATGTGCCATCTTGCGCACGTAATGATGAAGAGTTAAAGGTTACACCTGAACCGCTACCAATAGATGTCACAATATCGTTGATCGCCGAACGCAGCGCTTCTTTCAAAGAATCAGGCGACGTTGCGCTGTACATTTCGCCACGGCCATTGACTGCTGCGTGATATAAATCATCCACCTGAGGAAGACCTTCATCAGAAACATCTGGCCAAACTGGTTCAGTATTAGCCCCATGAGCATCTTCCACAGCATGATGAGTCACACCAAAGATATTCCCGCGCAAACCTAAGCCGACGGTATAAGTGTTCATGTGTAGATTAGTATTACAGTCTAACCAAGCATCCGGACTCGCGTCTGCACAAAGCGGATTGACTCGCACTGCACCTGTTGGGAGGTCACCTCTCAAGTTCGTTGTATAAGCATCATATGCAATATCGCCGAGTGTCGTTGAGTAACTGTCTTGATAAGGGGCACCCGCAGAACCATCTTGGTTGCCGATACCGTCATTAAGCACAGACTGAACTTCGCTTGTTGTGTTTTGGGTATTAAAACCATCTGTGAACAACAATGTATAGTTTTTCTGACACTCACTGGTTATAGGGCCGGTTGTGCTCTTGAACTGATTGCGAGCATGATTCAATGCGCTACGCAGTGGTGTACCGCCCGCATTCACTCGCGTGTAGTGCTCGTCTAAGAAGGTACCAAGTTCAGTCCCTACACCAACATCTTTCATTTGTGCAGAACCAACAGTACGTCTGTTATTAATCCAGAACATGCCTGTTTTAATACCATTAATACCCTGAACCGCTGCTGCTAAGCCACCACGCATTGCTTGGTGACGACGACGATAATATTGGAACCAATTCGCGAAGTTTTGCTTTTCTTCCAATACAGTACGTGTAACGCCCGCACCGTTAATAAATGCCTCACCATCAGCTTGCGTTTTACCAATCTGATAGCGCGTGAGACAAGCACCGTCGAAAGCAAGCGATCTTCCAGATTCAATCAATGAGTCAGAACCTGAACTCTCTCCAATACGATATCTTTCAGGATTACGCGCAAACTCAAGATAGTGAGAAGGTGTTGATGCCGAACACTCTCGACGATCACCTAATGCACTAGGATCCACCAAAGTCATTATTCCTGTTGGCGTATCTGTATTCGAAGTAACAAGGATTTGATCCATCAAGGTACCACCTTCACGGTATGCGACCTCAAGCTCATAATTACCAGCAGTGAGATTCGCCTCACCCCACTTGACCCATCCCCAAGTATTATTTGGCATATTATTTTGCAAAGAGCCATAATCGCCTAATGCGTTGCCATTGCTGTAACTAACGCTTGGATCACTTCCCAATGGATTCGTTAATTTCGCCCAAAATGAATCCGAAGACCCTCCTGCGCCAAATACGCGCATCCAAATATAATGTGTTCCTGAACTCTTCGCCTCTACCGTATAAAGTGTTTTACCAGTGGCAGGCACACTCGTACGATTGCCCGTCCCTAAACTCACAAGCGTCCCGATAAAATCGCCACCACTTGTTACATTGGTGTCACGAGATGCTTGGATACGGTCAGATTCAGTACCAGAAGATTGCGTCTCTAACGCAGCAGCAAACTTCATTGGCTCAGAAATATTATCGGCAATTGGCGCTTTAGGCTTCTCTGCCTCTAATAAATCACTGTCTGTTACAGAGGGTGCGCCCGACCCAGAGCCTCCTACAGCGTGATAATAATAATGGTCGCTCTGATCTTTCAGATAGTAGGTTGCTGGATAAAATGTGTAGTCTTGGCGAGAGTTATCGGCACAATCGTCTGCACCACTCTCTTTACAAACCATGTCAGCATCGCGAATATCGTAATCCCAATAAGATTCCGTTTTAGTAGATGTATCTAAGTCTGCAAATAAGTTAACCGTACGTGTACCAAAAGCCGTTGTGACTGGCTCAACTAAGGTTGCTGTCACACTCGCATCTGTAAAGGTATAGCCATTGGTTTTCGCAACGCTATCAAACTCAGCATTAGTAAAGGTCGGCCAAGGATCATAGGTCACACTTGGGTCGTAATATGCCGTGTTGTATGCGGAACTTTTTGCTGATGCGTACTGTGCAATAGGGGGTATTGCATAGCGGTTGCTATAGAGGCGGCGACCGTCATACCCGCCTGTATCTACGCCGTTGGCAAATACGTAAGCATACTGGCCGTAGCCACCACTATTGAGGTAATCACCGTTTGAGTCTACAAAATTACCATCGCTTCTCAAACGCGGTGTACCATCATTGACAGGGAAAGATAGCTCCCAGTCCATACTACCGGAGTCATCAATCGCGAACATTAGGTTATGTTTCACAGACGAGCCTAACCATAATGGCTGGTCTGCTAACTGACCTGGAGCAGAATAAGCAATAGTAGGTGCGGTCAGATATGTGACCAGCGCACACCAACGAAGTTTGCGTTCGAATGTTTTCATAGCACGCCCCCCTGCAAGGTCGCTAGAGCTTGATGCTTCTGTCGTATGTCTATTGATCAAGCTCATAGTTTTTTACCGTAGTATGTTTCAATAATGCGTTGTGAATTCGCGGTACCACCTGTACTACGCGCGACAATTCTAAACGTTGTGATTAAAGGGTTACCGGTGCCTGAACCATAACCACCACCGGTTTCACCAAAGTCACCCTGACCGGTGTTTAGACCATCATCTTCGACTGAACCCGCAAGCTCTATAAAGTAACGTGGTTGCACTGTTTGCCCTGCCACGGCACCCGCTGCCTGGGTGGCGGTATTGTTTACGTCATCAACCCAAATGCTGGCATCAAATGGGTCTGGCGCATTACCATTGGTATAAAACGGGCCAGTTGAATTGAAACCCGTTGTCGAAATAAACGCTTCAATAGCTTGCTCTGCAGCGCGAACGGCTGTTTCTGAACCTTGCAGTGCAACGTTGCCGTCTTGAATCGCTGCAGACATCTTCCCTTGCATAATGGTGTCGTTCATTGAGCTCACACCCAATACCGTCAAGATCAACAAGAAGATAAGCGAGATAAATAAGGCAGCGCCTTTCTGCTTTTTAGGGTTTAGATTCTGCATAGTAGATACGTGTGTCATATTCGCTCCCTATTTCAAACGATTGCGAATGGTATTCGTAGTTTCATACGGCACATAAAAGCGTAAGTCCGCAGCCGTCGTAGCCGTGCCATTGAAGTTATAGGTTTGGTTTTCCGCAACTGTGCGATCTTCAGACGCGGTAAGAATGCGTGTGCGTACTGCTACAACATTCAAAAAGTCATCGACGTCATCGGCAGCCACATAGCGATTCGCTGTTCCATCATCATTAGTATCTTCACCGTAAAGCACCTGCATATCTTCCACGCCTTCGGCGATCTCTTGAGTCGAAAACGAGGAAGTCTCGCCAGAGCGGTTAATCTGCGTCATGAACAGTGCGCGACCACCATCGGCCGTATTGCCGACGTGGTATGCAGTAATAGTAGGTAGGTACAAGTAACTACCGTCAGGATCATAAATATCATCAGCAAAGTTGGCGCTATTGTTATGCGATGTCCCATGATTAAGCACGTTCGTTGCTGTTGGGTCACTCGTTATAGAGAATAGCTCAGCACGCGCACAACTCGATACGATCACTAGGTCGTTTGTTGCGATATCACAAGAAGAAGCATTCGGAACAGTAATCGAAGTTGCATCAGAAGCTGTGACACTCAATCCACATGACTCTGCACCATGCACGATAAATACATCCGTTCCGCTTACAATTTGTTGTGCACCTGTCCCGACACTCAAGCCCATGTTGTTCAGTGTTGTAACTGCGCCAGTCACATTATCAAAGCCGGTAATACCATTGTCGCCATTGAAACGAATTAGCTCGTTTCGAAATGCTACATTCGAGAATTCGCTCGTGTCTGCTCCATTGGTGAATGGTGAACTCGCATCTCCCGATGCACAGCCAAGAAACGCTGCAGCACGCACTCCACGAGACAAAAACTCCATCGAGATACGACCGCTTTCTTGAACGCGTGCAACTCCACCTTGAAGATTGAAAGCCTGACTATTGCTATTAAAAATTTGGAATAAACCAAGCAATAGGAAAGAACTCAACGCCAAGGCAACGAGCAATTCAACAAGTGATAAGCCTTGTTGTTTCGAATGTTGTGTCATAGTGCTCTACTCCTTAAGGCTCAAATGAAAGATCAATAGAGCTTGTCGCGATGCTCGTTGTACCTTGCTCGACACGGTCTGTCCACTGCACCCTTACGGTATAAACGCTGCCATTCAAAGCAATAGAACCCTGACCTGCCGGGAGAGATCTTGCTAGATTTGCTTGCCACTCAAATCGATCATTGATCGCCATATCTGCAGAAGAACATCCTGTTGTATTCAGGCAATTTGCTTTGGCACTGCCTCCCGTTCCATCACCATAATCGCCATTATCAACGCCTTCGCTGTTCGCGCGCATACGATCAGCCATATCATTGGCATAGTACAGTGCAACACCGCGATAACTTGAGTTTGAGGTGTCTTGCACAGCTCTCACCTGCATACTCGCCATGCCTAATAAACCAACTGCTAGAATTAGCATCGCCACCATAATCTCAATCATAGAGAGACCTTGCTGATGATGTTTGCCTGTAAAGGTAAGTTGTCTCATGTCATTCATCACTCATTAAGGACAGGTAAAATTATTCACGTTCACGCGACCCGACAAAGCCACGGCTATCTGACGATCATCTAAGCCTGCTTGAGCAGTACATAGATTGAAGCTGATCGCAGGTGTTGCAAAACCAGCGCCGTTGAAACTAAAAGTACCAGCGGTGCCTGTTAAGGTAAGTGCACCGTCAATGGCATCGAAACGTCGGATCTCTTCGTTGGCATCAAAGATCGCATCGCCATCAAGATCTACCCAAATGCGATATCCACTAGTCCAATTGGTTGGTGTACCGACATCTAATGAATTCACCTGAACAACTCGACCACGCTGAGCCGCTTCAGCTCGCGCCAAATTCAACGCTCCCACGACATTGTTTGCGGTGGCACTAATTTGGTTGCGCGCAATAAGATTGCCGAAGCTAGGTAAGGCAATCACAGCAACGATGCCCGCTACGACAAGCGCTAACATAAGTTCGATGAGAGTGAATCCTGATTGTTTCATCTGTCCGCCATCTTGGTTTTCGATTTGTATACTGTAGATGCCCAGATGTAAAAATGAGTCTGCTTAGCGATCAACGGTTGTTATTGTTGATAAACGGCAATTCTACGAAGCGAAATGCGAGGCAAAACACAAAAACAGAGGGCTTTTCTTCAGCTTAGCTAAGAATTGAAGATATGTAGGAAAGATTCAGATATTTATTAAGAAAAACAGATGGATAGCGCAGAAGAAGGGCTTGGGGCCAGAGTAAAATTACTCTGACCCCAATATCGTCAAATTTCCTTAACGGGAATCCTTAGTTCTTTAGGCATTGAGAAAACAATATTCTCTTCTCGCCCATCGACTTCTTTGCTAGACGTTGCACCCAACTCTTTAAGTCGATCAATAACTGCTTGTACTAAGACTTCTGGCGCTGAAGCACCAGCTGTGACCGCGACATTATTAACACCATCAAGCCAAGCGTCTTCGATCTGAGACTGATCATCAATCAAATAAGCTTTTGTTCCCATACGCTCTGAAAGCTCACGTAGACGATTTGAGTTAGAGCTATTTGGAGAACCAACCACTAACATCAAATCAGAAGAAGGAGCCATTTGTTTTACAGCATCTTGGCGATTTTGCGTGGCATAACAAATATCGTCTTTTCTCGGGCCTTGAATTTTCGGGAACTTCTCTCGTAAAGCATCAATCACCACTGAAGTATCGTCCACAGATAAAGTTGTCTGCGTTACATACGCTAGGTTTTCAGGATCTTTGACAGATAACTGAGCAACATCGCTTGCGTCTTCAACAAGATAGATAACTCCGCCATTAGAATCATCGTACTG
>NZ_LWFI01000456.1:0-715 GCF_001635735.1 Oleiphilus sp. HI0067 | reverse complement strand
AAATCCAGCGAGCCACGAGTAACACGATTCACTTCTACGAATGCGCTATTAGTGATTCCAGCGCGATACAAAACCTTTTGTTCGTCATTAACCAACGCAATAACAACCCCCTGTTTTTTAGCGAATGTGAAGGGAAGCCTTTCAAACTCGGGGATTGTTGACGGTAGGTTTTCTTCTAGCTGATCAGGTGCGGGTGCGAGTTCGGTCACGCAACTCTCTCTATCATCTCAAAAATAATCGGGGCAAAAGCCAAAACGAATTGCCAAAACAGGACGCCATTCTATGTGTATTTATCGGCGCACCGTAAGCACAGTACATTAAATCATTGTAAGTCGAGTTTAAACTGAGCCATGCGTCACACCCGTCACGATGCCGTAAACTATGCGCCGATTTAATTAGCGAAACACAGATAATGGACTAAATTATCAGACCTCATAGCCGATATTAATTAACACAACGCTATGACAGCTTGTTTACCAAGTACATCAAGTTAGAAAAAACAGGAGTTTTCTTGAATAGCCTAATGTCCCCTGCGATTGCATTAATGAATCGCCTTAGCTACACACAAAAGTTCGCGTTAATCAGTATTCTATGGATACTGCCGATTGCCGCACTTGGATGGATTCTTCTTTCTCAGCTTCAGGATCAAATTAGCGACTCTAAAAACAAGTTAGGGGGCGCAGGTATATACTTTTCGCTACTGTCGTATGAACAC
>NZ_LWFI01000455.1:0-646 GCF_001635735.1 Oleiphilus sp. HI0067 | reverse complement strand
CTAGGGCTTTGATTTTTGATTCCAGCTGCTCAGGAGGGGTTGGCTCAATAAGCGTTAACGAAACTCTACCCGTGACCTGATTTTTATCATTAACTTTGAAATCTTCAAATGAAGGATAAAAATCGAAGTGTCTAGTAAGTAGTATGGCTTCAGCAAAATAGCTCTCAATTGGGAATATATATGCTTTATGTCTCGTTGTAACAACAAGCTCATTTGTTTGTTGATTTAAATAGAACCCGTTTACCCATTGTTGTTCATAGTTCGGTGCCCATAGGGCTGTTGTACATCCTGCGAGGAGTAATGTTGCGAATAAAATACGGTACATAATGACTTCTATTTATCTAAGACGAACAACTGTAATGCGACACACCGCCAGCATGGAAGTACTCGCGTGGTCTGAGCTGATAATACTTGTCTTCAATCTCTTTTGATTGCTCGTCGTAAGGATTAGAGAGTATTTCCTGTAGTTCGTGAATCAGCGAGTAATCGCCAGCTTCTGCTTGTTGATAGGCCGGAACAATGAGCCATTCACGCCAGATGTATTTCGGGTTCACCTGTTTCATTTCTTGAGCAATTTGAGATGGCTCTTTTGCCGATGCGCTCAGCGCGGCTTTCCATTGATCAAACCAAAGATTCCATTCATCCA
>NZ_LWFI01000454.1:0-1204 GCF_001635735.1 Oleiphilus sp. HI0067 | reverse complement strand
ACCAACTCCAACTTCGTCACTAACTCCCGTAAATGCGTCCACCTCAAGAGCGCCGTTTCCTACCATATCAATTGGTGCAAATAAATCTACTGTACTGACCGCCTCCCTATCACCTTTCGTGCCTATACTGGACTCTTTCTTTTTAACGATTTCTTGCTTTGCTCCAAAATCTAGCTGAGCCTCTTTCGTGACATCTTGGTTATTCGAACTAAATTCATCACCAAGCTTGTGCTCATTGATCAAATGATCAATTAAGTCCTCTTCATTTACTTTATCTTTCTTTACTTCCTCAATTTCTGGTTCAGGAGGTTCTTCTATGGGGGGGCGTTCTTTACGCGCTTCTACTATGCGTGGAGAAACACTAGTCAAGGACAGGTTGATTGCAGTGTACGCGTGTTTTGAGTGGTTTTCTGTTTGAGAAAATGAATAGACTGCAACAAATACAATAGCGTGCAATATAGTACTCAGTAGCACTAATCTAGAAAAAACTTTTTGTTGCTGGTAGTTAGTGCTCATTTAGCGAATTAACTCGACTGCCTATTTAAAGCCCTTGGTATCCTCGTGACTATAGTCTAGCTTTAATCTCTGTAAGCGTACGAAGAGAGCAGCCGTCTCATCACTAGGCATTTCAAACTTTTTAGCAGACTGCAGTGCATTGTACATATAGTCATCAAGCTCTTTATAGCCGCTTCTCTTCTTAAATTTCAATCCGTGAATAAGCCCTTCTTCAGATACAACAAAACTAATCGCGCCATTATAAAATCGTCCATCCCATTCTGGCAGATCCTCGCCATACTCAATTAGATCCTTTATTTGTTCGTACATTGAGTTCACCGTACCGTTAACAATTTGAAATTGCTCTGGGTCCATTTGCTGGGCGACTGCTCTTTGTAAGCTTTTCAGAGCGGATTCGCCGCCCTGTGTCACAACTTGCGTCACTAATTGCCGATCACTTAGCGCCTTCAAAGTCTTGCTGCCTTGTACTAATGCAAAGACGGCCTCATCAGAGAATTCAGTTGGTCCATTCAACCTTTGATGAACCGAGTCGCCTTCCTTGTCAGATAAAGCTTTTGTTCTTTTACTATTATTTTTTAACTGGTCTTTGTTTTTAGCTTGCTCTGCTTTCTTGGCTTGTTCTGCTTTCTTGGCTTGTTCTGCTTTCTTGGCTTGTTCTGCTTTCTTGGCTTGTTCTGCTTTCTTGGCT
>NZ_LWFI01000453.1:0-1014 GCF_001635735.1 Oleiphilus sp. HI0067 | reverse complement strand
TGTATCTCGCTTTGAGTCAAAAGAGCGTTTTTCCGTTCGTTCCTTAGAAGGAGAGTTATCTTCTAAACCTCTTCGTTTAGCTTGGCGTAAAGACGGTCAGCTTGATGCTGCGCGTCCTCAGCCTTTGAAGCTATCTGTTGATAAAGAGAGTAAGCTGATTTGTATAATGCTTAATGGTGAAGTTATCGAAGATCAGACGATCGCTGCGTCTGAATGTGGTGGGCTATGAGAACGTTTAACACAATACGTGGGTTTACCTTAGTAGAAGTCTTAATTGCCTTGCTCGTTTTGACTGTCAGTGTCTCTAGCCTTTTTTATGCTTATCGCCTTGCTTTATCGGGTGTCGGTAAAAGCATTGAAGCACAGCAGTCCATCATGCTGTCGAATAGCTATTATTCTGATCTCAATCACCAATCACCTAGCCAGTTAAAGAAAAACCTCGAAGAAAAGTGCAAAGCGCTTACGGCACGAAATGAAAGTGTGAGTATCGTGCATCAACCTCCTATGTTGGCAGGTTCGCTTTATCTTGGTTTGAACAACATTTATGAATCATATTCCGTCGAGATCACTTTTCCTTGCACGGGTTTAACGGACTCTCGTTTATTAGCAAACTTGACCATTATGCCGCCATCTGGCCAAAAATATGAATTTGATATGGCTATGAGTAAGTTGTTAAGTGAACCGGTGAGTAAGTCCAATGCTCTCTAAACAGAAAGGTGTCACGTTGATCGAGCTAGTGCTAGCGATCGTTGTTGGTGCGGCGGTGATTGCAATGCTGATCCCTGTGTTGAAATTTATGTTTAGTGTGCCAGAAAAGGCCCAAGCAGCTGATAGAGCCTCGCATAAAGCATTCATAGTGAGTGAAAATATCGTTCGAGCACTTCGTAACGCTAGTGAGGTGCAGATAGAGTCAGAGCAATGCCTAACAGGAGAGAGCAAGGCGCAATCATTCTCTTTTTGTTTTGAGGGTGGAGAGCTAATCCGGACAGACGCTTTTGGAAACAAGAATGTCTT
>NZ_LWFI01000452.1:0-934 GCF_001635735.1 Oleiphilus sp. HI0067 | reverse complement strand
TGAAACAAGATATCCAGCGGTGGTTGTTATTGTTTTTGAAACGCTAGCAACGCTCATTTGTCTACCTCTACAAAAAATAATTCAAAGCGATATTGCTGAAAGCCTGGCGGCAATTTGTCTCGAGTAGCTTCACATCATATGCTGAAGCATTAGCAAAACACAAAAACGCTCTTCAATCTAGATCCACCACTTAAGACCTCTGGAGAACAAAAATGAGATCCTTAAAGCTAATACTTTCCTGCTTTCTATTTGTCAGCTCAACAGCCATGGCGCATAACGGAATGCTTCACATTGAAAGCAATAATGATTTCGCAACAACCCAAGAAAAGTTGCTTGAAACCCTTAAGGAGAAAGGCATGAAAGTCTTTGCGACCATCCGTCACTCTAAAGGAGCAGAAGATGTAGGTGTAACGATCAACCCTACGACATTGATCATTTTTGGAAACCCCAAAGTGGGTGCACCACTGATGGCATGTACGCAGATGGTCGGTATTGATTTACCGCAAAAAGCTTTGATTACACAAGATGAAGAAGGAAAAGTAATGCTCACGTACAACGATCCAGCTTACTTGAAGGAGCGACACGAGATAAGAGGTTGCGATGCCGTATTAGAAAAGGTACGCAAAGCGCTCGCGAACTTTGCAAAAGCGGCTACGAACTAAAATTATAGTTTCTTGGCGATGTAGACTCCGTAGCTATAGAAGTCTTTGAACTTCTCATACATCGCCACCTCCTCTCTTTCAGCAGCAATAATTTCTTTCGCCCCTTCAGAATTTGCATTACGCTCGAGAAAAGCATTATATGAAGCTTGAATCGGACCATAATACCCCTCAAGCCAGCAATGTAAATCCAATGTGAAGTAACCAAGTGGCTGATACCCTGCTCGCTCCAACACCTTCATTTTATTCGAAGCGGTATCGATTTCGGGATATGC
>NZ_LWFI01000451.1:0-911 GCF_001635735.1 Oleiphilus sp. HI0067 | reverse complement strand
AATGGCCACTGTTCAGAGCTCCAATATTTCAGCCTTGTTCGAGTCATGGGGCGTTGCATTTGATGAATCACAATTTATCACTGATTTCGAAAACTCAATGGTCGTGTCGCTAGGGCAAGGTGGCCAGCCAGCTCGACATTTAGGGCTTTTGAGCCTTGGTCCTAATGCACTATCGCAAGATGATGTTGTTTTGTTTGGGCTGGAAAGCATTAATCTTTCTTCAGTCGGTGCGATGAGTGCGGCGGAAGGTGCGAGTACGGTGTTTACTCCTGTTATTCAAAGTTCTGCACAAAGTGCTTTGGCAGATGTGAATGTGTTGACGACCTTGAATGATCCTTCGACCTTGATGAATGACTTTGTTCCGACTGAACAGCGCTATACCATTGCGGCAAGAGTAGGTGGTTCTGCAGAATCTGCATTTCCTGATGGGATTACTGTTTCTGAAGAGTTGGCCGATGGAGAGGGTAGCGTAGACCTTAAGTTAGAGCCATCTGTACTGAGTTCTGAAAATATCAATATCATGATTGTCGCAGATAGTGATGTGCTCAGTGATCGCTTATGGGTGCAAGTGCAGAATTTCTTTGGACAACAAATTATTAGCCCTTGGGCTGACAATGGTAGCTTGCTGTTGAATTCAGTCGAGAACTTGTCGGGCCAGTCAGAGCTGATTTCTATTCGGGGTCAAGGTCGATATAGCCGTCCGTTTGAGCGCGTTGAGGCCTTGCAACGAGATGCTGAAGAGCGATTCTTGGCGCAACAAGAAGCCTTAGAGGCGCAATTAATTGCCACGGAAGAGCAAATGTTTGAGCTTGAGCAAATGCGTGATGGCGGTGACGTGGTGTCTCTGACAGAAGAGCAGAATAAAGCTTTACTTCGCTTCCAAGAAGAGAAGTTAAAAATTCGCAAGCAGC
>NZ_LWFI01000450.1:0-1072 GCF_001635735.1 Oleiphilus sp. HI0067 | reverse complement strand
GAAGAATCCAGATGTACCAGAACTTGTACGCGGTAAAAGTGGTCGCGTAACTGGGCATTTGATCTCTCTACTTATGCTTATGAAATCTCAGCCATTGGCCTACAACAAAGATAATCAAGAAGACAAAGAGCCTTTATTCGATGTGCTTGATACCGTAAAAGGATGTTTGCGTGCCTATGCTGACATGGTTCCAGCCTTGCAGGTTAAAGCGTCAAATATGCGCGATGCAGCGTTAAAAGGTTTTGCGACGGCAACTGATCTTGCAGATTACTTAGTGGTGAAAGGTATGCCTTTCCGCGACGCGCACGAAGTAGTGGGTAAAGCAGTTGCTTATGGTATTGAACAAGGCAAAGATCTCTCAGAGATGAGCTTAGAAGAGCTTCAACAGTTTAGTGACACAATCGTCGATGACGTATTTGATGTTCTCACCTTAGAAGGCTCGGTTAATGCGCGTAATCACATTGGTGGGACGGCGCCGGCACAAGTTCGTGAAGCCGTGAAGCGCGCTGAACAGGGACTTAGTACACGCTAAGAAGACTATGATTGGAACGGTTTTTGTTTGTTTCTGTATTTAAACGAAAACCGTTCTAATTGAGCCTGTTCATCGGCAGTATTTTGCCAAGTTTAAGTTTGCTATGCCGCTAAGTCTTCAGCGAAAAATTTCTGTCGATTACACCGACGGTGTTGATCGAAAATTACTCCGACACATTCGAGATCGCTTCTTGGGTGTGAATCAACGACGCTTGGAACGAACTTACGAGGGTTTAGGTTCTCGACAAGCTGATCTATTAAGAATTCTTCCTCTTTTATACCAAGTTAACCACCCCTTGTTACCCGGTTACGTGTCTCGCGATGCACCGCGTGGTGTGTCGGAGTTTGCACCAAGCAAAGAAGCTTTATCTATCGCGGCAGGTTTTAGTCGTACCTTTCGATTTAAACAAGATCGACGACACAAGGCGCAAATTCATTCTCTATTTATTATGGGTAGCACTGGCACCTTAGCGCACTCTGAGGCCAGTGACGTAGATGCATGGTTATGTATTGATGATCAGTTAACCCAGCAAGAACAAGA
>NZ_LWFI01000449.1:0-1075 GCF_001635735.1 Oleiphilus sp. HI0067 | reverse complement strand
CGGTTTCGGTAAAATGGGCGAGGCGACGAATACAACCCACTCTCTCAAACAACTTGATATCGATACCTTAAAAGCATTTAGGGATAGATTTGGNGTTCCGATTAGTGACGAAAAAATAGGGGATGTTCCTTATTATCGTCCTGCACCAGATAGCCCTGAAGCGATCTACATGAAAAGGCGTCGTGAAGAACTTGGTGGTTTCTTTCCAAAACGTCGACAAAAAAGTGCACCGCTTTCAGTTCCAGGGCTTGATGTGTTCCAAGCTCAGCTTGATGAATCAGGTGATAGAGAAATCTCAACGACAATGGCCTTCGTTCGTATGCTTTCTTCTCNCACTAAAGAAAAACGTATCGGAAAAAGAGTCGTGCCAATCGTTCCAGACGAAGCTCGGACATTTGGNATGGAAGGCATGTTCAGACAACTAGGCATCTATACCTCTGAAGGGCAAAAGTATGTGCCAAATGATCGTGATCAGGTCATGTATTATCGTGAGGATCAAGCTGGTCAAATACTAGAGGAAGGCATTAATGAAGCCGGTGCAATGGCTGCATGGATAGCCTGTGCGACATCTTATAGTGTGCACGATTATCCGCTAATCCCGTTTTATATCTATTACTCCATGTTTGGTTTTCAGCGTGTCGGAGATCTTGCCTGGGCGGCTGGTGATATGCGTGCTCGAGGATTTTTAATAGGCGGCACCGCAGGTCGAACCACCTTAAATGGTGAAGGCTTGCAGCACCAAGACGGGCATAGCCATGTATTAGCATCAACTATCCCGAATTGTTTAGCTTACGATCCAGCATTTGCATGTGAAATGGCAGTAATTGTTCAGCATGGCATGAAGCGAATGTACGAAGACAATGAATCTGTTTATTACTATCTGACAATTACTAACGAAAACTATAAACAGCTTCCTTTGGTCAAAGGCAGTGAAGAGGGAATCCTTCGCGGCATGTATAAACGTGAAGAGCTAAATTCTGACGGTGATCTTCATGTTCAATTACTGGGTAGTGGTACTATTTATAACGAAGTCGCTGCCGCAGCACAGTTATTAAAAGATGATTATGGCGTTGCC
>NZ_LWFI01000448.1:0-903 GCF_001635735.1 Oleiphilus sp. HI0067 | reverse complement strand
ATCGGCGAAAGGCATCAGGACTGTTCGCCAACTCGGCTAAACGATCACGAAACAGTTCTTCGACGACAGGTATATGAGCCGGATTACCACCTCCCATCATGATCATATCAGACCCAGAATTTAAAGCGTTCCCAAGGTCTTCCATTAATCCTGTAATACCCGATTCACCACCTAATTTGTTGCCAAAATTTGAAAATCTAGCCATTACTTATTACTCGCCGTATTCGTCAAAAACATTGTTATCCATGTACTCACTAAACGCTCATCCGTCGTTTTCTGAAGCGAAGCCATAGCCTGCTTGTATAAATCAGGCGGATATAAAGACTCTCTTAACGACATCAGTTGCTGACTATAATCAACCGTAAATTCTGGATGCCCTTGAAACCCTAACACCCTACCCGGAATGCAAAATGCAGCATTTGGGCAAAAATCACTCCCGTAAAGACGCACCGCAGTCGGCGGCAGACACACGACTTGATCTTGATGACTGTACAACAAGGTGATTGACTCAGGCATATTTTGAAAAAAATCTTGCTGCGTTTGACGGCTATGCGTCATCGCACCAATCCCCCAACCTTTGTCTGATTTTATAGCTTCGCCGCCAAGCACATCGGCAAGTAACTGATGACCGAAACACACTCCAACCATTGGAATATGCATATCATAGATCTCAGATACACAGCGGCGTAAAGGTTCTCGCCAAGCAACTAAGTCATACACACCTGTTTTGCTACCCGTCACTAAGTATGCCTGACACTCAGATACATCTTTCGGTAAGGCACCATCGCAAACTTTATAAATACGAATCTGGTTTATATTTTCATTCGGTGCTATTTGCCTGATCAGGTTTTCAAACATCGCGCCATAGCTGTCGAACTCTTCACGTAACTCTGGTGCGATTTC
>NZ_LWFI01000447.1:0-876 GCF_001635735.1 Oleiphilus sp. HI0067 | reverse complement strand
TGTTGATACTGTAAGATCGTCAACATCAAGACCGTCATTGTGCTCAGCGTTTGCGATTGCTGATTCCAACACCTTCTTCATCAATTGTGCAGCTTTCTTAGTGCTAAAAGACAATGTCTCTAGCGCTTCTTCTACACCTTTGCCTCGAATCTGATCTGCTACCAAACGCGCTTTCTGAGCAGAAATTCGAGCACCTCTATGCTTTGCAGCTACTTCCATCTCTAAATCCTCTCAGAATTAACGCTTAGCTTTCTTATCAGCAGCATGGCCGCGATAAGTACGTGTAGCAGCGAATTCACCTAGTTTATGGCCTACCATATCTTCAGTAACAAAAACCGGAACGTGTTGACNACCGTTATGTACTGCAATTGTAAGACCTACCATCTCTGGAAAAACTGTTGAACGACGAGACCAAGTTTTAATTGGCTTCTTGTCGCCCTTCTCCAGAGCCGTTTCTACTTTCTTTAATAAATGAAGGTCAATAAATGGACCTTTTTTCAAAGAACGTGGCACAGCGTAATCCTCTTCTTAATTACTTAGCCGACCGACGACGTACAATCATCTTGTCAGTGCGTTTGTTCTTGCGAGTCTTATGACCTTTAGTAGGCACACCCCAAGGAGTAACAGGGTGACGACCACCAGAGGTTCNCCCTTCACCACCACCATGTGGGTGGTCAACTGGGTTCATAACAACACCACGCACTGTTGGTCGAATACCGCGCCAACGTGATGCACCCGCTTTACCTAATTGACGTAGGCTATGCTCGCTATTAGAAACCTCACCCAAAGTCGCACGACATTCAGCAAGCACTTTACGCATCTCACCAGAACGCAAACGAAGAGTTGCATATGCACCTTCTCGCGCTACTAGTTGTG
>NZ_LWFI01000446.1:0-2108 GCF_001635735.1 Oleiphilus sp. HI0067 | reverse complement strand
ATCTCTTGGTCTGCAATCGGAGCAAGAACAACTGAATCGCAGACACACCGTGAAATGAGCTCTGGTCTGTCTGTTGCTATTGGCTTTAAAAACGGAACAGATGGTGGACTTGGTGTAGCAATCAATGCACTTGGATCAGTCGCACACCCTCATAGCTTCCTGGGAATCAACCATGAAGGCCAATGTTCAATTGTACGTACAAAAGGTAACCCATACGCACACGTTGTATTGCGTGGCGGCGGCGGTAAGCCAAACTACGATTCCGTGAACGTTGCGCTCTGCGAACAAGCTCTAGAGAAAGCAAATCTGGCAAGCAATATTATGATTGATTGTAGCCATGCAAACTCAAACAAAGATCCAGCATTGCAACCACTGGTAATGCAAGACGCTACGAATCAAATTATTGACGGTAACAAGTCAATCATTGGATTGATGATCGAAAGTAATATTAATTTCGGGAATCAATCAATTCCTGAAAACTTAGAAGAGCTGGAATACGGCGTATCTGTGACAGATGGTTGTATTGATTGGGAAACTACAGAGAAAGCTATTCTAGATATGCATGCGAAATTGAAGGACGTTCTTCCTACACGCTAAGCATCTCAAGCGCTGCTTTCATTATCTCAGCAGCGCTTAACCTCTCTATGCACTAATTTTTTGTTCTTGAGTTATTCTTTTTATCGTTAAATCTTCTATATAACAGCGATCTTCAACTTTTAACCCCGCACAAGCTACTGCCAGTTTTTGTATCGGACCTTTGGTTTGCAAATCAATAACGGCAGACATCATTGTACTTGCCTTATCGTTTACACTTTGCTCTTCGACCAGGGCTACATAATCGCCACTAGAATCGGAATAAGATAGACACAGCGTAACCAAGCGAGACTCCTCCGAAAAGCCAAACCTCAGCCAGCTCGCGACCTCAAAACTATGCTGCTGGCTTCTCTTATCAAGGGCAGTTGTAGACTTTTGTTTTGATTTCGAAAAACGGGATAGCAATCCTTTTGATTTGCTGACCTTATTAATTGTGGTTTGAGGCTCGTTCAAGCCGACGCTCGGGAGAGATACGTTTTGCAACTCTAGGATACGAATTGCAGATTTAGGAATGATGTTCATAATGTGCCTAACAGTGTTACTACTAGATTCATTATGACACTTAATGTCAGTTTCAGTCGGTCATGGTTATCTTAGGGCGCGTGAAGCGCAGCAATGAAAAACAATTCGCTACATTTCGATTCACACAATTACACACTTAGTTAAGACTGCCATCCCAACTTTTCGTGAAGATTCACGACAGTACCAATAATAATAATCGTTGGAGCTTTAAGCTCAGCAGCCGTAACGTCTGCCGCTACGCGAGACAGAGAGCTAATCAATACACGCTGATCTGGTAAGGTTCCGCGTGAAATAACTGCCACAGGCATATCCTGCGACATGCCTTGATTCACTAGACCTTCTGCAATTTGAGGTAAAGCGACCAAGCCCATATAGAATACGAGCGTTTGCTGTTCAGCGACAAGGCTAGGCCAATCTAACTCCGAGCTATTATTCTTCAAATGCCCAGTCACAAAACGCACAGATTGAGCATGATCTCGATGCGTCAATGGAATTCCCGAATAGCTCGCACACCCTGCAGCTGCAGTAATACCCGGAACAACTTGAAATGGAACGCCATGCTCTGAGAGCGTTTCGATCTCTTCCCCACCTCGCCCAAATATAAAGGGGTCTCCGCCTTTTAAGCGAAGAACACGTTTACCTTGTTTGGCGAGTTTAGCTAGCAATTCGTTGATACTTTCCTGTTGCATCGTATGATGAGAACGCCGCTTACCGACATCTATCATATCCGCGTCTTGGCGAACTAGGTTGAGTATTTGGGGCGACACAAGACGATCAAATAACACGACGTCTGCCTGTCTAATCAACCGCAATGCTCTAAAGCTAAGTAAATCAGGATCACCAGGCCCTGCACCAACGAGATAAACTTCTCCAACGCCCTGCGTGGAACTCGCTATGCTATCTAAGCTCTCTAGTAACAAACGCTCCGCGTCTTCATCACGTCCACTGTATACAAGCTCTGCAACACGACCTTCTAGCTGACGCTCCCAAAA
>NZ_LWFI01000445.1:0-48815 GCF_001635735.1 Oleiphilus sp. HI0067 | reverse complement strand
AACTCTTCAATACGATAGCGATTCCAAAGACCGGTTAGGGCATCTTTTCTGTATAACTCTTCAAGCTCTTTAGTACGTTTCTCTAGATAGGCTTCGTTTGAACTTTTTTCTAAATTTAAAATGGCGACTAGAAACAAGATGATCGAAATGGCAGCAGTAAAGCTCTGCAATTGAATGAGACTTTCCCATGTTGTGGCCGCGACAAAAGGCCCTGAACCCGAGCAAGTCGCGATGACCGCCAGCGAAAGTACAGCAACTTGTACTGTAAAAATAAGTCGCTGGCCATAGCGGAACAAAATGGCAACGAGAAATGGCACTAACGCAGGGATTCCATAATCTAAGAGCCATTTTACTTGAAGCACATCAAATACCAGTGCGGCTAGCAGTAGGCTGTAGAGTGTTGCCCCTAGCAGGGCAAGCTTTGAAGAAGTATTGAAACGTGGTTCTGCGTATAACCAAGACAATACGAAAGGCGTAAATATTAAAACGCCCACGCTATCGCCCATAAACCATGTTAGCAACACTTCTGCATATGTTTCGCTACTTATGTGGTTGAAGAGCTATAAACCAGAGCTACCAAACAGGGCGCTCGCAAATGGGCCGAGTATCGCACCGTAGAATAAGTAATAGGCAAGTGTGCGTTGCGAGGCGAGGATTTCTTCGCTTCTTGCAAAATGTCTTATTAACTCCGCGGCCACAACAATGCTGATGACATCGCCCAAACCATTCATCGATGCAGAGGCAATCGCATTAAATATGGTAGAGAATGATTTAGTGGAAAAATAAGCCCAAATGTTTCCTAAAAACGCACCTAAGAAAACGCCTGGCCATATGTGGGGGCCGTATCGTAAGGCTACTGCCATCAGCACGCCAGAAGGTATCCAAACGGGCGTTACATTGGAGGGCTCAATAGCGAATGTTTGTCCTAGTCGTGCAAAAACAACGTAGATGGTAGCGATGACGACAACTTCGGATAAACGAATGTCTCGAAGCCAAGCTTTAGAAATTATGCCGGAAGAAGCATGAGCATCTTGCAGAGAACTGGTCACTATTTTAAGCACGAAAGTTATATCAATTAAATTGTTGCTAACTTTCTAATCTATTGGAGCAGTGCCCCTTTGATTGCTCAAGTGAATAACATGCTTTGCTTGAGTTAGGTCATTTGTCTAAAAAATAATCAGCCTTAAGCCTTGATATTAGAGGTTAGTTTTTTGGTCACTCCTGGCCCTGCAAGCGCATCGATGTCTCTTGCGTGAATGTCGTCGCCACAACAATCGCACACAAATTTTGGTTGAGTGATCTCTCCGCATGATTTATGTCGATAAATAACGGGCGCTCCGTCTTCGTCTGAAAGCCACTTATCTCCCCAGAGCGCAACGCTCATCAGAATGGGATAGAGCTCTAAGCCTTTGTCGGTTAAACGGTATTCGAATCGCTTTGCAGAGTCATCGTAAGGAACTTTGGTGAGTATGCCTTCATCAACGAGTCTTGTAAGTCGATCAGATAAGCGGTGTTTGGTGATGCCTAAGGCCTTTTGAAAATCTGAAAAACGCCTAACTCGACGGAAGCACTCGCGAATAATTAGCAGCGTCCAGCGGTCGCCAAAAATAGCTAGACCACGAGCCATAGAACAGTTTTGCGATTCGATGTCTTCCCACTTCATAGATGCTTCTCTTAGTGAAATCAGAGTATTAATTGTTCAATTTCGTAAATTATAGGTTGAAAAGTTCCATTTTAGAACCTATATTGTGAGTCAAGGTTCCAATATGGAACTACATGAAGGCTTATGCCTTGCAGTTGTAGACGCAGTATCAATATTACATTGCGCAAAGTTAGTGAAACTTATTGATTAAATGAGGTAGCTGCGATGAGTTTATTTAGTTTGATTTTGAGATTTTTTGATCAGGACTTTACCTTGAATGCATCGGATCTAGATCTCAATGAGCATGATATGGATGAATTGATGCTATAAGGTTAGATGTTTATGAGTTCAGTAGTTCGGGCGTACATACAACCCTGAGTGCGCCCGCTTTTTTATTTGTGTTCCCATCCTTCAACTATCTTCGTACTATTCTTTTCTTCCTAATCGTCTCTAAGCAAATTTTTATATGGCAAACCAAAAAGCACCGAAGAAGTCATTGAGTGTCTTACTTAAATTATGGGCCTTTATGCGTCCCTACAAGTGGACATTAGTTGGTGCCAGTATCGCGTTAATTTTTACCGCAGCGATTACCTTATCAATAGGGCAGGGTGTGCGCCTATTGGTCGATGATGGCTTGGTGGCTAACTCTCTAGATGGTTTGTCCGATACAGTGCAGCTTGTATTTTTGCTATCGCTATTGATGGCTGTTGGTACCTATGCGCGATTTTATTTGGTCTCTTGGTTAGGGGAGCGCGTGACAGCAGATTTGCGATCTGCTGTATTTTCACACTTAGTATCATTACATCCGTCCTATTTTGAAGAGAATCGTAGTGGCGAGATCATGTCTCGTCTCACGACTGATACCAGTTTGCTGCAAAATATTATTGGCTCTTCTTTTTCGATGGCGCTGCGCAGCGCACTCACTTTTGTTGGCTCACTTATTCTGTTGCTCTATACCAACTTGAAGTTGAGCTTGTTGGTGTTGGTTGGTGTGCCACTTGTTTTGCTACCTATTCTGATGTTTGGCAGACGTGTTCGAAAATTGTCGCGTGCTAGCCAAGATTCGATTGCAGACGTTGGCTCTTATGCAGGTGAGATTGTACGCAACATAAAAACGGTGCAGGGTTTTACGCGTGAAAATTATGAGCGTGCGGCCTTTGATAAAGAAGTCGAACTCGCTTTTTCCGTCGCGCGAAAACGTATTCGTCAGCGAGCGCTTCTGATTGCGACAGTGATACTGCTGGTGTTTGTAGCGATAAGTTCTCTGATATGGGTTGGCGGCAGTGACATGCTGGCCGGTGAGATGACCGGTGGTGAATTGGCAGCTTTTATTTTTTATGCCTTGATGATGGCCGGTGCTGTGGCGACGATCTCCGAGGTATATGGTGAATTGCAACGCGCCGTTGGTGCGACAGAGCGCCTTTTGGAGTTGCTGTCTGTGGAGTCGCTTATTCCTTATCAGTCGGGTACTGATATGTTTCCGGCGAGTAATGCTTCAGTGATTCAATTTGATGGCGTTACTTTTTCATACCCCGCTAGACCTCAAGTAAAAGCTTTAGATAAAGTCAGCTTTAGTATTCGAGAAGGGGAGCGCGTGGCGCTAGTTGGGCCATCTGGTGCTGGTAAATCAACAATATTTGAGTTGCTGCAGCGCTTTTACGATAGTAATGAAGGCTGCGTGTCAGTATTTGGGCAATCTGTTCACGATGTGTCTACTGAGGCGCTGCGTAAGCGACTAGGGATTGTTTCGCAGCAGCCTGTGATGTTCTCTTCCACGATTAAGCATAATATTGCGTATGGCAACGAGGATGCCTCTCAAAAAGATATAGAAGCCGCAGCCCTAGCTGCGCATGCGCATGAATTTATCGAAGCATTGCCTAAAGGCTACGATAGCTATCTCGGTGAGCAAGGCACTCGCTTATCGGGTGGTCAAAAGCAGCGTGTTGCGATTGCGCGCGCCGTACTGAAAGATCCGGATATTCTTTTGTTAGATGAGGCGACAAGTGCGCTTGATTCTGAAAGCGAATATCACGTTCAGCAAGCGATTGATGAGTTAACCGAAAATCGCACGACCTTAATTATTGCGCACCGACTTTCAACGATTAAACATGTCGATCGGATACTGGTTTTTGATCAAGGCCAGATTGTTGCACAAGGCACGCATGATCAATTACTCGCCTCTTCAGAGCTATATTCGCGCTTGGCCAAGCTTCAGTTTATGGACGCCTAATCGCCCGATTTGCAATTGTTCACTCGCACGATTCACTAAGCCATTTCTGACTTGATTTGTATCAAATTTAGCCATTTCTGACTTGATTTGTATCAAATTTAGCCATTTCTACTATGCTAATTTGGTCAACTTTTCACCAAGTCATAAGCCTAATGGAGGCTTGAGGAAGTCCGAATGAGCGAAGTTACTCCAGTGATTCGCATGCTAAACGCCATCGAACGGGTAGGGAATAAAATGCCTCACCCAACTTGGCTATTTGTTTTACTGACCTTATTTGTCGTTGTGCTATCCGCCATCATGGCTTGGATTGGCGTAAGTGCTGAGAATCCTGTGACCGGCAAAACGATCGAGGCAGTAAGTCTTCTATCGGGAGAAGGGCTTCGACTCATATTAACCAAGGCTGTCACGAACTTTACGAGCTTCGCGCCCGTTGGTGTTGTGTTGGTTGCGATGCTTGGTATCGGTATTGCTGAGCGTAGTGGTTTACTGGGTACTTTGTTAAGACGTTTGGTTTCAGCGGCACCAGATAGTTTGCTAACTTTTATTGTTGTCGTTGCAGGTGTTTTATCTTCTTTAGCAGCAGACTCTGGTTACGTTGTACTTATTCCTTTAGCCGGTGCGCTGTTCTACGCAGCGGGTCGCCCTCCATTAGCGGGTATTGCGGCGGCATTTGCGGGCGTTTCGGCAGGCTTTAGCGCGAATCTATTAATTGGCCCTATTGATGCATTGTTGTCAGGTATTACCACCGAAGCCGCACAATTAATGGATAAAGAAGCTTTTATCTCTCCTGCGGCGAACTATTATTTCATGGTTGCTTCAACATTCTTGATCGGCATTTTGGGCACAATTGTGACCAATAAAATTGTGATGCCTTATCTCGAAAAATCACAAAGCCAAGAAGAAGTCGAAGATGTTGAAGTCGATCAAGCAGGGCCTCTCGATGGCAAAGGCTTACGCAATGTCGGTCTGTTTACTTTGGTGTTTGTAGGCCTTGTTTTGTTGGCTGTACTACCCGAGTCAGCGCCGCTTAGACACCCCGAGACGGGAAGCATTGTTGTCTCTCCATTTATCGGCGGGATCGTCGTGATTATTTCTGTCTACTTCGCTTTAGCGGGAGCTATTTTTGGATATACGGTCAAAGAGTTCTCTTCAAGCAAAGACGTGATCGAAGCAATGGAATCAACTATGGCGACAATGGCGGGCTACGTTGTGTTGATGTTCTTCGCGGCGCAGTTCGTGAATTACTTTGGTTGGACCAATCTTGGAATGATTACAGCGATTAAAGGCGCTGCGTGGCTTGAAACTCTGAGCATTAGCCCTGTGTCTATTTTGCTGATCTTCATCGTAATGACAGCATCAATCAATTTGTTGATTGGTAGCGCATCGGCTAAATGGGCGTTGTTAGCGCCAGTCTTTGTTCCAATGTTAATGCTTTCTGGAATTTCGCCAGAAATGACGCAAGTGGCTTATCGTGTGGGGGATTCCGTGACTAACATTATCACCCCTTTAATGCCGTACTTTGGGATAGTGGTGGCCTTTGCTCAGAAATATGACAAAGAAGCTGGTATTGGTAATATCGCCGCGGTGATGTTGCCTTACAGCATCATCTTATTGATTGGCTGGGGATGCTTATTGGGCTTGTGGCTAAGCATGGGTTGGCCGCTGGGTCCTGGTGTATAAGCCATAAAAATCTTATAAAAAAGCCCCATTAGCATTCTGTTAATGGGGCTTTTTTATAAGATTCGCATCGTTAACCCGATCTCGGAATACAAAAAAGAGCGCGAGATAATAACGAATGCGTGAATCGCTTTTTCAA
This sequence comes from Oleiphilus sp. HI0067, assembly GCF_001635735.1. Taxonomy (NCBI): domain Bacteria; kingdom Pseudomonadati; phylum Pseudomonadota; class Gammaproteobacteria; order Oceanospirillales; family Oleiphilaceae; genus Oleiphilus; species Oleiphilus sp. HI0067. The sequence continues at coordinate 43,127 of NZ_LWFI01000445.1, read as the reverse complement.
TTCTCAGAGTATAAAAATGCTCTCAAACTTCTTTCTCAATGGAACATCGTTTATGCGTCTAGTGTTTACCTTGCTTAGCTCTTTAATTTTATCTCTGCCAGCATTTGCTGAATTAGAGGGTAAGCGCCCGAAGCCTGAAGGCTGGTTTTATGGCATTGGTGTAGGGTTTTCGGAAAGTATCTACAAGGGCGATGGTAATCGTGTCATTCCAATTCCGGGTATTGGATATATTGGTGAGCGTTTTAATTTACTTGGGCCTTTTGTCAGTTATGAGCTGTATGAGAACGGCCCATTTGATGCAAACGCTAAGCTCGCAGTTAGGTTTGATGGTTACGACGCGGACGACAGTGATTTTTTAAAGGGTATGAAAGACCGCGATCGTTCACTAGATGGAGGTTTTAGTTTGGGCTTGCAGCGAGAAGATATTGCCCGCCTCGAATTAGAATATATGCACGACACCTTATCTCACCATAAAGGCTCAGAGACGAGTATTCAGTTATCAAGACAATTCAATAAAGGCCCGTTCTTCTTTGTACCGGAAGTATCTGCTCATTACCTAAACCAAAAGCTTGTCGATTACTATTATGGTGTTGAGCAGAACGAAGCGACGCTTGAGCGTGGGCGTTATGAAGGGCGATCGGGTTGGAATTATCGTGCCGATTTAAACTTCTCTACCCCCATATTATTTGGTGGTTTTACGCGCCTAGATCTGGGATATATTTGGTACTCAAATTCAATTACCGATAGCCCCATTGTAGATCAAACCGAGGGATACAATATCCGCTTTGCTTATACTCGATTCTTCTAAATAATTGTTTATTTGAATCGAATATTAATATGTAACATCATCTTGAGATAGCTTAATACCGAGCTGGCTACACAGCTAACTGTGTAGCTAACGACAAAAAATTATAATGATCGGGAAAATCCAAGATGTATCGCTGTTTGGTTTTTGTATTTTTCATCCTCTCTCTGTCTGCGTGTAGCAGTATTCAAATTGCACCGTATGATCAAAATAGCACGCTGCTAGTTATCCCCAAATCACATGAAAACTCCTCAATGGAATCTTGGAGTCGAACGTGGAAGTTTGATGTTCGATCTCTGGGTGAAACGAGTGATATTAATTTCGATGTATGGTTCTCAAATAGTTCTGATGCATATATTGCGATTAATGATTTGCCTCCAGGGCGCTACGAAGTTGGTGCGATGAAATTTAAGATGGCGTCTCGTTGGCGATCAACCTCCGCCAATGACGACGGCTACCCCTTAAATATAGAGTTTGAGGTAAAATAAGGTGAAGTTACTGTTTTTCCGTACATGACAACGCTATTCCAAGAGACATCTAGTGGTGGCACACGTAGTTCATTTTCGGTGATTGAAATGGAGAGTGTGGATTATAACTTGTTCAAAGTGAAGCTATTGGAAGATGAGCGTATGCAACCTTGGCTAATCAACGAACAAGTTATCCGGGGAGCAAGCATTTGATCATAGCTATCACCTTGTTTATTTAGAGACTGTTAATTAGCCCGTGACTGCGTGTCGAAGTGTAGGTGCTCTAATTTAATCTCCATTAGGTTAGAGCCCTTTTCAGGGTGTCCGATCATTTCGTCATAGGCGCTCGTGTGCCGCAGCACTAGCTTTATGATTCGCAGCAAGCTAAGTGCTGTTTTGGCGGCTTGAAGGCTTCGGTAAGTTTGTATTTGACTACCATCGACCAAGTAATAAGTCTCTCCTTGATGCTCAATCATCACCCTATAAAGCGACAAATCAACTGATTGAATGATCACTTTTTCAATGGGCTCTAATTGTCCGAGCTCTTCGTATGAAATCTTCATAGTCATTTTCCTATCTAGTTTAATAACCTAAGAATACGGCGTAAGAGAACGCTGATAAGTGTGCCAAGGTGACGACGATTGTTAGTCTGTCTCGCAAAACCGCGAACATGGTTTCGTACAAATGATCGCAAAACTTCTTCTCGACAGAGCGTAAGGCAATAAAACTGAGGCCCAAGATCGCACTCTGTAAGGCGGGTTTAAAAATTGTGCTAGCCCATGCTAATAAACTAAAAACGATGCCCGTATTGAGAAGTATGCCGTTCTGGCGCAAGTTCGAGCCGATCACGACGGGTATTGCCCAAAGTAAACCTGCTAAAAAAGACAGAATGACAACGGAGTAAGACAGGAAGAAATCGAGCAGGGAGTCTGCTGATTCTTGAGGGACGAACCAAATCGTAAGGCTGAAGCCTATGAATGGGATCAGGCCTGCGAAGCCAAATGTTTGAATGCGTGCGTGGTTACTCATCGATCTTACTCTGTTTTTTTCAATAAAACCTACGAGAGTAAAAACACAGCCGATTACTTTATATATGTATAACGTGCTTTGGTCTTGAATCCATTTGAGCCCTTCCTAAGTAGCTTAATGGAATGCTTAATTGGAGAGTCGCAGTGGAAAACCGTATTGAGGTAAGAAAACTCTTACTAGCTGCAGAAAAAGTTAGACAGCACGGCGAGCAGAAGAGCGGCCGGTACTTCTATTCTGGTCTAACGCTTGAAATGAGTTTTGATGGTTATACGTTTGTTCTAAGCACGCCCAAGGCTAGTATCAGTGTTTTTTTTCATAACAAGTTTCAGGCTAATTATCGTAATAATATTGAGCTTGAAGAGCTGTACGACTTAGCGTGCAAGATCGCAAAAACTGATGCCGCTTGAGAACTGAAATAAGGGTTCGAAGACAAGAGGCACCTTCGAACCCCCAAACTTATTTGCAACTAGCGCAGATCTGATCACCATAGTAATTGTTCACGTAATTGCAGCTATTCTCCGTAATTCTGAGCTGCGACTTCTCTTTTCTTCTCTTTGAGATACTTCTCAATTAGGCTGCTTATTAGCTCTGATGCCGCGCGTTCGCTTATTGGTGGTATTGCTGCGAAGTCGGCGGTCGGCTCAAGTCTGTGTTTATGGAATGCTACGTTAGCTTGGGCATGGTAGTATGCTAAGACCTTATTCTCTTCTAGGGTTACTTGGAGTGTGAATTCCTGATTCAAGTATTTACAGTCGCTGCTGAACATCATTTCGTGCTGGCGTTCATCGACGATGTCTTGCGAGTCCTTGATGCTAGCGCTCTTATCCTCCCGTTCTAACCCCACAACCTCTAAGTCATGTGTGTTTTCTGCTGGTGCCTTAGGTGCCTCTGTTACGGTGTTATGTTCGATATTGCGTTCAAGCCAGACTCTAGCGGCTTGGCGTATTTCTTTTAGTTTTGCTCGTCTTACGGTCATTCTATCCACTAACTCATTTAATAGGACTACATAGCGGAGAGCTGCTCGCTCGCAAGAGGTGCGAAGGGATAATCGAAGGAAGCCAGAGTGTAGGCGTCGATTGTAGTAGAGCGCTCCGTGGCGCACGATAGTGTAGGGCAGTTGCATAGTCAAACGTCCTAGCTGTGTGACAGCTTGTGTGACATTCTGACTTGAGGGAAGCTCAACCCCCGTGGATACAGGGGCTTATGCTTGTTTGGTGGAGATGGCGGGGGTCGAACCCGCGTCCGTCAGCACTCTGCCATCGGCTCTACATGCTTAGATTCCGTTAATTAGTTTAACCTTCCACAGCCCAACGGGCAGGACGTGGTTGGCGAACTCAGTAAAATTTAGCAGCACGACCCCGAGTATGCCGTGGTGCGGTCCTGTTCTGAGTGACAGTCGGTATCGCGGTACAGGCACCTTGTTACAGACCGTTAGGGGCGTACCCCTAAAAGTGCTTTTTTAACTGCTTACGCAGCTAGAGCAGCACCGTAGTTGTCATCATTTGCAACTATTGATTACAGCGATTGGAGTACGAGTGCCACTGTACACTCGGCATGCACCTCTGGTTTCGTTACCAGCGTCGAAGCCATATCATCCCCGAAACTTATTGAAACCTTTAAGCGTTTGGCTTCGACTGCGTCGAGTCCCGGCCAGCAGCAAGATGCTGCTGTCGCTCATGCCTTTGAAAATCAACAATTTGATTTTCAATTTCTGGAAGAAATCGGCCTGTGGCCCATATCATTCCGAAACTTATTGAAACCTTTAAGCGTTGGTGAAACGCTAGTTGGGCAATCATACTCTTGAAACCATGAGTAGCAAGCCCAAAGTCAAAAAATATTAGTTACTTCGCATGCTCGCGAACAACGCGAGCTTTTTGACGATTCCAGTCGCGATCTTTTTCGGTCGCGCGTTTATCGAATTCTTTTTTACCTTTGGCCAATGCAATTTCGCACTTTACTTTGTTGTTTTTCCAGTAAAGGGCTAGGGCAACACATGCGTGGCCTGCTTGGCTTATCTTTGCATTAATTTTGGCAATTTCTTTTTTGTGAAGCAGCAGTTTTCGTTGGCGAGTTGGCTCTGCGATGACGTGAGTGCTTGCAGAAATAAGTGGCGTAATGTGTGCGTTAAGTAGCCATGCTTCCCCGTCTTTCAAGAATACGTGCGAGTCTGTAAGCTGGCCTTTGCCTTCACGTAAGCTTTTCACTTCCCATCCTGTAAGCGCAACGCCAGCTTCAAATTTTTCTTGAATATGAAAGTCGTGCTTGGCGCGTTTATTCAACGCGATGGTATTGCTTTGTTGCTTTGGTTTTTTCTTGCCGGCCATGAAATTACTGCTGGAGTGTCTGTGAAAAACGGGAAGTATATTACAAGTTCTGGTCTTGCTACAGAATTTATCGCGCATTCGCAGAAGCGCTAGAGTGCAGATGAGAAGGCGGTTACAATACGCGCCAATTAATTGGGCTGGGTTTTATGTCTTTAAAAATAAATCGCTCCGCGCTGGTCATGTTTTCTGCTCAGCAAATGTATGACCTTGTAAATGATGTGGCTTCTTATCCTTCTTTTTTGCCGTGGTGTTCGGGTGCGACTGTTCTTGAAGCGGACTTTACACAGATGCGTGCAAGTTTGGATGTGAGTAAGGGTGGGATGAGGCAATCTTTTACTACGCGGAATGAGCTCGTTGCGCATGAAAAAATATCGATGCGTTTAGAAGATGGCCCATTTAAAAAGCTCAAAGGTGATTGGCATTTTACAGCGTTGCGTGAAGATGCCTGTAAGGTTGAATTAGATCTAGAGTTCGAGTTGAAGCAGGGCGTAGCTAAACTGGCGTTTGGTCCTGTGTTTAATCAAGCCGCAAACACGATGGTTGATGCGTTCTGTGAACGCGCAAAGGTGGTATATGGAAAGTAAGCTTCGCATTGAGGTGGCATATGCGCGCCCCGATCTTCAGAAAATAGTTGAGTTGGAAGTGGATGCGGGTACGACTGTGTTTGATGCCGCAACACATTCTGGTTTAGAGAAGTTTTTCCCTGAAATAAATTACGATGAAATTGATATGGGGATCTTCGGTAAAGCAGTTAAGAAGCCAAAAGAAGAGACCTTGAGAGAGGGCGATCGCATTGAACTTTATCGCCCTCTGATTATTGATCCTAAGCAAGCGCGTTTGAATCGTGCTAAGAAGCCAAAAGCTTAGTAAGCAGAGTGTTCTTCGAGGGGTTCTCCCTCATAGTGGGTAAACACTCCATTTTGGTAATACACGTTGATCACCTGCTGTTGTAGTTCACCATCAGCAGGTTGATATGAATAGATATAACTTTCGTACTTGTCGCTAAATACGTTACGGGCAATTGGGGTTCCTAGTACAAAGTGAATCTGACGTCTGGTCATTCCTGTTTGTAGCTGGCTCAGCATGTCTTGCGTGATAATGTTGCCCTGCTGAACGTTGATTTTATATACGCCTGGGAAGGCACATGCGCCGAGGGTTAATGTAAGAAATACAGCGGTGATGATTGCGCCCAAGTTCTTATTTGAAATCTTAGTAAAACGGGAAGACTTGTTTTGCATCTAGTTCTTAATTCCACTATTGTTTGCAGCATTCGTTTTGAGTTTACTGCCGTTGATTTTGTCTGCGGAGCGCATCTTAACTGATTTAAGGGATGTGCGCCTATATACATCATAATAAAGAGTAAGTTATGCCTGAAAATACTGATTTAAAAAAAGCCGGATTAAAAGTAACTGTTCCACGCCTTAAAGTGTTGGGTCTCTTAGAAGCTTCTGATGGTAAGCATATGAGTGCTGAAGATGTGTATAAGGCACTTCTAGAATCAGGTGATGATGTAGGTTTGGCAACGGTGTATCGCGTACTGACTCAGTTTGAAGCGGCAGGTTTAGTGCAGCGCAATAATTTTGAAGGTGGCCATGCTGTTTTTGAGTTGGCGAGTGAAGAGCATCATGATCATATGGTTGATGCTGAGTCTGGTGAAGTTGTTGAATTTTATGATGAAATTATTGAAAAACGTCAGCACGAAATTGCCGAGAAATACGGCTATGAATTAGTTGATCATAGTTTGACCTTGTACGTTCGTAAGAAGAAATAATAAATCTTGTAATGCTGGGGTTAGTTGAGCCCTAGCATTTCTTTCGCATGCGCTTTAGTTTGCTCAGTAATATCTATCCCGCCTAACATTCTTGCTACTTCATCTGTTCTTTCTGCGTTATTTAATGGCTCAACCGCTGAGTGCATTGTTCCATCAATGATTGATTTACTAATGCGAAGATGGCGGTCACCTTGCGAGGCGACTTGAGGTTGGTGAGTGATGCAAATGACTTGGCCTGTTTGCCCAAGCTCTTTTAGTAACTTTCCTACAACTTCAGCTGTACCGCCGCCGATCCCAACATCTACTTCATCAAATACCATACTTGGAACAGCTGAACGCTGAGCGAGAACAACTTGAATCGCTAAACTGATTCTTGATAGTTCACCGCCTGAGGCGACCTTGGCAAGAGGTCTTGGTGGTTGGCCGGGGTTCGTGCTAATAAGAAATTCGATATCATCTAAACCGTTTGCGCTTGCATTGCTCATGTCTAAGGCGTCGCATTGCGTAGCAAACACGACATTTTGCATCGACATCAGCTTTAATTGCTCAGCGACTTGGCTTTCGAGTTCTTTTGCGTGCTTTTGTCGATGTTTGCTAAGTGTGTTGGAATGTTGAATGTATATGTTTTTAAGAGACTCAGCCTCTTGTTCAAGGCTATCAAGGTCTTGGTCGCCACCCGTTAAGGCTTCGAGCTCTTGCGCTAATCGAAGATGAACGTCGTTGAGTTCATCTGGTTGGCAGCGATGTTTGCGCGCGAGTTGATAGGCTTGACCTAAGCGTTCGTCTATAAAGTTTAATCGGTTAGGGTCTAGCTCAAAGCCTCCGACAAAGTGGCGAAGTGTATTAGTCGCTTCCTCAATTTGAATACTAGCTTCTTCGAATAAATCTAGCGCTTCGCTAATGCTAGATTCTTCAGCAGGCAGTGAGCTTAAGGCATGCTTGGCGCGCTGAAGGAGTGATAGTGCTCCATGCTCATCATTACTGCTTGCAGCTATAGATTCATGCGCACCCGCAAGTAGCACTTCAGCATTGGCAAGTTTGCTTTGCTCTTGCTCAAGTTGTTCAAGTTCGCCGTCTTGGAGTGCTAGCTTTTCAAATTCGTCGACTTGAAAGTTGAGTACTTGTAAGCGCGCTTGGGTTTCTTCTTGGTTGTTTATCAGCATGTCTAGCTGGCGAGCTTTCTTTTGCCATGCTTGATAACTCTCTTTTACTTCCTTAACAAGCGTTTCATTGCCTGCATAATCATCGAGAAGTACCCGGTGCTTATCTTTGACTAGTAAGCTTTGATGCTCGTGTTGGCTATGTATATCAATTATTTGTTCGCCAAGTGCTTTGATGTCGCTTAATGGGCTTGGCTGACCATTGATATACGCACGAGATCGACCTTCGGCAGTGATAACGCGGCGTAAAATGCATTCGTCTTCATTATCAAGGTCGTGTTGTGTTAACCACTGCTTTGCTGCGCTGATGTGGCGAATATCGAAGCTTGCGCATATTTCTGCTTTGGCTTGTCCGTGCCGCACCATACTTGAGTCGGCTCTATCACCCAGTGTAAGCCCAAGTGCGTCGAGCAATATCGATTTACCTGCACCCGTCTCACCGGTCATGACGGTCATTCCCGAATTGAAGTCAATTTCTAGTTCACTGGCGATTGCGAAGTTACGAATACTGAGTTGGTTAAGCATAGTCGGCGCTTTCAAAATTACTGTATTTATAAACAGTGTAATACTGGCTAAGTAGGATGGCAAAGGTTTGGGAAGAGAAAAAATAGAAAAGTTTGTTTGCATCCGTACTTTTTTACTTGAAAAACATATTCTCGCCCCCACTTCGTGAACCAACTGAGCTAAGCAGCTCAACAGATTGACTAAGTTTGTATTTGAGGGAATGCACGTGAGTGTTGAAGAAAACAATCAAGATAATGCGCAAACCGAGACTCCAGAAGAAGAGTTAGTGAATGATGCGCCTGAAGCTGAAGTAGTTGAAGAATCTACAGAAGCAAATCAAGAAGGTGAAAATTGGCAAGCTAAAGCAGAGCAATTAGCTGCCGAACTTGGTGCATTAAAAGATGCTGCAGTGCGTGCGCAAGCTGAGGCTCAAAATGTTCGCCGTCGTGCAGAGCAAGATGTTGAGAAAGCACACAAGTTCGCGCTAGAGAAGTTCGCGAAAGAGCTTTTGCCAGTGATCGATGGCTTAGAAAAAGCGATTGAAGCTGAACAAGCTGCAGAAAATGAGATGACACCACTTCGAGAAGGTGTCGAGATGACTTTGACGATCATGCTGAGCGGAATTGCCAAGTTTGGCGTTGAGCAGGTTGACCCCATTGGGAAGCCATTTGATCCAGCATTGCATGAGGCGATGAGCATGGTTCCAGCACCTGATGCGGAGTCAAACACAGTGATCGCGGCAATGCAGAAAGGTTATACCTTGAATGGACGATTAATTCGTCCGGCAATGGTTGTTGTTGCGCAGTAAATTTACGTCAGCAAAAGTTTACGTTTAAAAATTAAATTTGGTCCTTGAAAACTAAAAAAAAGGCCAAACATAAAGATCAAAGCTTATACAAAGGCGAGCGCCTTTAACAGAATTTAGAGTGGAGAGAAGCAATGGGAAAAATCATTGGAATCGACTTAGGTACTACAAACTCTTGTGTATCTGTATTGGATGGTGATCAGGCAAAAGTTATCGAAAACGCAGAGGGTGATCGTACTACCCCATCTATCATTGCATTTGCTGACGATAACGAAACATTAGTTGGTCAGCCAGCGAAGCGTCAGGCAGTTACTAATCCTGCTAATACTTTATTCGCAATTAAGCGTTTGATTGGTCGTACATTCGATTCAGACGTAGTACAGAAAGACATCAATATGGTGCCATACAACATCGTTAAAGCAGACAATGGTGATGCATGGGTTGAGGTAAAAGGCGAGAAGAAGGCTCCACCTCAGATATCTGCTGAAATCTTGAAAAAGATGAAGAAGACTGCAGAAGATTACTTAGGTGAAGACATTACTGAAGCAGTTATCACTGTTCCAGCATACTTCAATGACTCTCAGCGTCAGGCAACAAAAGATGCAGGTAAAATCGCTGGTCTTGATGTTAAGCGTATTATCAACGAGCCAACTGCAGCAGCACTTGCTTACGGCCTAGATAAGAGCCAAGGTGATTCTACGATTGCTGTGTATGACCTTGGTGGTGGTACTTTCGATATTTCGATTATCGAAATCGCAGATGTTGATGGTGAAAAGCAGTTTGAAGTACTAGCGACCAATGGTGACACATTCCTAGGTGGTGAAGACTTTGATATGGCATTGATCGACTATTTGGCTGAAGAGTTCAAGAAAGATCAAGGTATGGATTTAACGGGTGACCCACTTGCAATGCAGCGTTTGAAAGAAGCTGCAGAGAAAGCAAAGGTTGAGCTTTCAAGTGCACAACAAACGGATGTAAATCTGCCATACATCACTGCTGATGCAACAGGTCCTAAGCACTTAAACGTGAAGTTGACGCGTTCTAAGTTGGAGTCGTTGGTAGAAGAGTTGGTTGTTCGCAGTCTTGCTCCATGTAAAACAGCATTGAATGATGCAGGTTTGAGCACAAGCGAAATTGATGACGTCATCTTGGTCGGTGGTCAAACACGTATGCCTCTTGTTCAAGAGAAAGTACAAGAGTTCTTCGGTAAAGAGCCACGTCGTGATGTAAACCCTGATGAAGCAGTTGCAATGGGTGCGGCGATTCAAGCGGCGGTTCTAGCTGGTGACGTGACAGACGTTCTTCTTCTAGACGTAACGCCTTTGACGCTAGGTATCGAAACAATGGGTGGTGTTGCTACTCCATTGATTGAGAAAAACACAACGATTCCTACCAAGAAGTCGCAAGTGTTCTCAACAGCAGAAGATAATCAGTCGGCAGTAACGATTCACGTTGTTCAGGGTGAGCGTAAGCAAGCTGCTCAGAACAAATCGCTTGGTCGTTTTGATTTGGCGGATATTCCACCAGCAGCACGTGGCATGCCTCAAATTGAAGTAACTTTCGATATTGATGCAAACGGTATTTTGAATGTGTCTGCGAAAGATAAAGCGACAGGAAAAGAGCAGTCTATCGTGATCAAAGCGTCTTCTGGTCTTTCTGATGATGAGATCGAGAACATGGTTAACGATGCTGAAGCGAATGCTGAAGCGGATCGCAAGTTCGAAGAGCTTGTGACAGCGCGTAACCAAGGTGATCAAATGGTTCATGCAACCAAGAAAACTTTGGAAGAAGCTGGCGATAAGGCGACTGCAGAAGAGAAAACTGCAATTGAAGCAGCGATTGCTGATCTTGAAGAAGCACTGAAAGGTGATGACAAAGACGTGATCGAAGCGAAGACTCAAGCGTTAACTGAAGCGTCATCAGGCCTTGCTCAAAAGCTTTATGCTGANCAAGCGGCTCAAGCAGAAGGTGCAGCGGCGGGTCCAGAGGCAGAAGCGAAAGCGCAATCAAATGCTGGCGACGATGTAGTTGATGCTGAGTTTGAAGAAGTAAAAGACGACAAAAAGTAAGTTTGCTTTTTGAATAGCGAGTGTTTTAGATGCTCGCTCTTTATAACGCGGGAGCTAGTTCTTCCGCGTTATCGTATCTAGGCTTCTCAGATTTTATTTGAGGAGTAATGTCGATAAGACAGGTAATAAGTAATGTCTAAAAGAGATTTCTACGAAGTTTTAGGTGTCGACAAATCTGCTGACGCCAAAGAAATTAAAAAAGCGTATCGTCGTTTGGCGATGAAGTATCACCCAGACCGAAATCCGGATGATGCAGAAGCAGAGGTACAGTTTAAAGAAGCGACTGAGGCCTACGAGGTTCTGTCTGACGATCAGAAGAAAGCCGCGTATGACCAATATGGTCACGCTGGTGTAGATCCGAACGCTGGTGGCGGTGCTGGTGGTTTCGGTGGTGGAAACTTTAGCGATATCTTTGGTGATGTATTCGGTGACATTTTTGGTGGCGGCGGTGGTCGCGGTGGCCAAAGAAGTTCGCGTGGTGCAGACCTTCGATATAATCTCGAACTAGATCTAGAAGATGCGGTACGCGGTAAATCGGTCAAGATCCGTGTTCCGACTCAAGTGACTTGTAATGTTTGTAAAGGCTCTGGTGCGAAAAAAGGCACGCAGCCTGAGACCTGTGGTACTTGTCATGGTCAGGGTCAAGTGCGTATGCAGCAAGGCTTTTTCAGCGTTCAGCAAACCTGCCCAACGTGTCATGGTCGCGGGCAAATTATTAAAGATCCTTGTCGTGCTTGTCATGGCACAGGCGTGCAAGAAGAGAATAAAACGCTTTCAGTGAAAGTGCCAGCGGGCGTTGATACGGGTGATCGTATTCGTTTGGCTGGAGAGGGTGAAGCGGGTGCAATGGGTGGCCCAGCCGGAGATCTTTATGTTCAGGTTTCGGTTAAAGAGCATCCTATTTTTGTTCGTGACGGTGCAAACTTGTATTGTGATGTGCCAATCAGTGTCGTGGATGCAGCGTTGGGTGGTGAGCTGGAAGTGCCAACACTTGATGGCCGCGTCAAACTGAAAATCCCTGCTGAAACGCAAAGCGGTAAGATGTTCCGTTTACGCGGTAAGGGTGTGAAGCCTGTTCGTGGTGGAGCTGTTGGAGATTTGATGTGTCGTGTCGCGGTAGAAACGCCAGTAAATCTGACTAAAAAGCAAAAAGAGTTGTTGAAAGAGTTTCAAGAGACTCTTGAAAGTGGGTCGAAGAAACATGCGCCCCAGAAGCATTCTTGGTTTGAGGGGGTTAAAAGCTTCTTTGACGACATGAAGCTTTAGTGCAGGACTGCATGCTATTTTCACCTCAAGCTTTGTTAACAGTGTACTCAAATGCTCACTTACTTCGTGTAAGCTCAGCTTTTCCGTGCACTTTCGCCTCGCTTGATGCAAAAATATCTATCCAGTAGGTGTGTGCCGAGTTTTTACTGTATAGAGTTTGGTTAGTAATTAAGCTATTTATAATTCCCGCCTTTGAGCGGGAATTTTTCATTTAAAAAAGAGGGTAAAGCAATGGTACGCATTGCAGTAACAGGTGCGATTGGCCGCATGGGTAAAATGTTGATTGAAGCTGTTCATCAATCAGCAGAAGCAGAATTAAGCGCAGCGATTGTTTTGCCAGACAGTAGTGTGATTGGTGCCGATGCAGGTGAGTTGTCTGGGATTGGTAAAAATGGCGTTAGTGTTGTGGGTCACTTGAGTGAAGTGATTGATGATTTTGATGTGTTGATCGATTTTACTGCTCCTGATGCCACGCTAGAAAATGCCAAACTATGTGCTGAGAACGGCAAGGGTATCGTGATTGGTACAACGGGCTTTACTCCTGAAGAAGAAGAATTGCTTTTGTCGTATCAGGCGAACGCCGCGATGTGTAAAGCTGCGAATTTCAGCACGGGTGTGAATATGTGTCTTAATCTCTTGAAAAAAGCCGCAGAGATTTTAGGCGATGATTATGATGTCGAAATTTACGAAGCGCATCATAAGCATAAAGTGGATGCACCATCTGGTACGGCTTTGGCGATGGGTGAATCAGTAGCTGAAGGGTTAGACCGCAATCTACGTGAGGTAGCTGTTTACGGACGTGAAGGCCAAACAGGCGCACGAAATAAAGAAACGATTGGTTTTGCAACGGTTCGCGGTGGTGATGTTGTCGGTGATCATACTGTGATGTTTTTGGGCGATGGAGAGCGTGTTGAAATTACACACAAGGCATCGAGTCGAATGGCGTTCGCAAATGGTGCGGTGCGTGCTGCTGCTTGGTTGCATTCTCAGGAGCCCGGTCTGTATGAAATGCGCGATGTTTTAAATCTTAAGTAATGAGACGCGTAATTTTTGTGCAGTAAATGCTTTGATCGCATAGACAACAAAATGTGAAATATGTACAATGCCGCCGCTTGAGATAAGGCGTTGTACATAAAAACGCGAAAGAATTATAAAAAGCGAGATGAGCAAATGTTCATCTCGCTTTTTTGCAACTAGCATTCGCTAAATGCATCTCAAGCCCGCCAAAGACGGTTTCTTTCGATACGAAAAATACACTGCTTGGACAAGCGCGAGGAACTGGTGTTGACTAAACCCGCTATTTTAGCTCTTGAAGATGGCTCCATATTCAAGGGTATCTCTATCGGTGCAGATGGAGAAACTACTGGAGAAGTTGTTTTTAACACCGCGATGACGGGGTATCAGGAAATTCTTACTGACCCATCATATGCAAAACAAATTGTTACTTTGACCTATCCTCACATCGGTAATACTGGTGTTAATGAGGAAGATGTAGAAAGCGACCAAATTTGGTCAGCTGGTCTAGTAATTCGTAATCTTCCTTTGCTTGCTAGCTCATGGCGTAATGAGAAGCCATTAGATGTTTATCTCTCTGAAAATAATATTGTTGCGATCGCGGATATCGATACACGTCGTTTGACGCGTATTTTGCGCGAGAAGGGCGCCCAGAATGGTTGTATCCTCGCTGGTGATAATATTTCAGAAGAACTGGCATTAGAAAAAGCAAAAGCATTCCCTGGTCTTAAGGGAATGGATTTGGCAAAAGAAGTGACGCATCAAGAAGTCTATGAATGGACTGAAGCAGAATGGGACTTGAGCTCTGGTTATGCGCAAGCAAAAGATTCTGAGTTCCACGTAGTTGCTTACGACTTTGGTGTGAAGCGCAATATTCTGCGTATGCTTGCTGAACGCGGTTGTAAATTGACTGTGGTTCCAGCACAAACTCCTGCAAGTGAAGTGCTTGCTTTGAACCCTGATGGGGTGTTCCTCTCTAATGGTCCTGGTGACCCAGAGCCATGTGGCTATGCAATTTCTGCGATTCAAGAAATTCTAGAGACTAAAAAGCCAGTGTTTGGTATTTGTCTTGGTCATCAGTTGTTAGCACTAGCGAGCGGCGCAAAAACGGTCAAGATGAAGTTTGGTCATCACGGTGCGAACCACCCTGTTCAAGATTTGGCGACGGGCGAAGTGATGATTACGAGTCAGAACCATGGTTTTGCGGTGGACGAAGAGTCGTTGCCTAGTAACATCGAAGCAACACATAAATCTTTGTTTGATGGAAGTTTGCAGGGTATCAAGCGCACAGATACTCCGGCTTATAGTTTTCAGGGTCACCCAGAAGCAAGCCCAGGGCCGCATGATGTAGCGCCATTATTTGACCAATTTATTGCTGAAATGCGTAAAGCGGCAAAATAAACAAAATATGAATTATCGAGCGGCTCCTAAGGGAGCCGCTTTCGAAGACAAATTGTAAAAGTGGAACGAAATTAGATGCCAAAGCGTACCGACATAAAGAGTATTCTTATTATTGGAGCGGGCCCGATCGTCATCGGTCAGGCGTGTGAATTTGATTACTCAGGCGCACAAGCCTGTAAGGCACTTCGCGAAGAAGGTTATCGAGTGATCCTCGTTAATTCCAATCCTGCGACTATCATGACTGATCCGGCGATGGCGGATGCAACTTATATTGAGCCAATTACTTGGGAAACGGTTGCACGTATTATTGAGCAAGAGCGCCCAGACGCATTACTCCCAACCATGGGTGGTCAAACAGCGCTAAACTGTGCTTTAGATCTTGAGCGCGAGGGTGTGCTTGACAAGTTTGGTGTTGAGATGATCGGTGCTAACGCTGATACGATCGATAAAGCAGAAGATCGTGATCGTTTTGATAAGGCAATGAAAGCGATTGGTCTTGAAACGCCGCGTTCTGGTATCGCACACAGTATGGAAGAAGCGGTTGGCCTGATCGACGAGCTAGGCTTTCCATGTATTATTCGTCCTTCGTTTACCATGGGTGGTAGCGGAGGCGGTATCGCATATAACCGCGAAGAGTTTGAAGAAATCTGTGCTCGCGGCTTGGATATGTCGCCAACAAATGAGCTTCTCATTGATGAGTCTTTGATCGGTTGGAAAGAATACGAGATGGAAGTTGTCCGCGATAAGAAGGACAACTGCATCATCATTTGTTCGATTGAAAACTTCGATGCAATGGGTGTTCATACGGGTGACTCGATTACTGTAGCGCCAGCGCAAACACTTACGGATAAAGAATACCAAATCATGCGTAACGCATCGCTTGCGGTACTTCGTGAAATTGGTGTTGAAACGGGTGGTTCGAACGTACAGTTTGGTATCAGTCCAACAACTGGTCGTATGGTTGTTATCGAGATGAACCCGCGTGTATCTCGCTCGTCTGCGCTTGCTTCTAAAGCGACTGGTTTCCCAATCGCAAAAGTTGCTGCGAAGTTAGCGGTTGGCTACACACTCGATGAGCTTCAAAATGATATTACTGGCGGTGCAACACCTGCATCGTTTGAGCCTGCAATTGACTACGTAGTAACGAAGATCCCTCGTTTCACTTTTGAAAAATTCCCACAAGCGGATGCGACATTGACGACTCAGATGAAGTCGGTCGGTGAGGTGATGTCGATCGGACGTACTTTCCAAGAGTCATTCCAGAAAGCTATTCGTGGTTTAGAAGTTGGCTCTTATGGATTTGAGCCGATTCTTGATATCGCCTCGGATAATGCAATGGATACCTTGCGTGGTGAATTAAGCACGCCAAGCGCAGAGCGTATCTGGTATTTGGGTGATGCATTCCGTGCAGGTATGAGCATCGATGAGATTTATGGTCTAACTGGTATCGATCCTTGGTTCTTGGTTCAAATCGAAGACATCATTGAAGAAGAGCAAGTTGTTTCAAATATGATTCGCTCTGATCTTACTTCGGAAGCAGTGCGTCGATTGAAACGCAAAGGTTTCTCTGATCACCGTTTGGCATCATTGTTGGACTTGAGTGAAAAAGAAGTTCGTAATATTCGTCAAGACTTCGGTATCCGTCCAGTTTACAAGCGCGTTGATACCTGTGCTGCTGAGTTCTCGACTGCCACAGCGTATATGTACTCAAGTTATGAAGAAGAGTGTGAAGCGCAAACGTCTGATCGCGAGAAAATTGTTGTTATTGGCGGTGGTCCTAACCGTATTGGTCAAGGTATTGAGTTTGATTACTGTTGTGTACACGCTGCGCTTGCAATGCGTGAAGATGGCTATGAAACGATCATGATCAACTGTAATCCAGAGACAGTTTCAACGGATTACGATACTTCAGACCGTTTGTACTTCGAATCTATTACGCTTGAAGACGTACTAGAAATTATCGAACTAGAAAAACCGAAAGGTGTGATCGTGCACTACGGTGGTCAAACACCACTTAAGCTTGCGCGTGGCCTTGAAGATGCTGGTGTGCCGATTATCGGTACTAGCCCTGATGCGATTGACCGTGCTGAAGATCGTGAGCGTTTCCAGCAAATGATTCAGCGTTTAGGGTTGAAGCAGCCAAATAACGCGACAGTACGTAGCCTTGAAGAAGGTATCGTGGCAGCGAATGAAATTGGCTATCCATTGGTTGTTCGTCCATCTTATGTACTTGGTGGCCGAGCGATGGAAATCGTCTACAAAGAAGACGAGCTTGTGCGTTACATGAAAGATGCTGTTCAAGTATCTAACGATAGCCCTGTTTTGCTTGACCACTTCTTGAATTCTGCAATCGAAGTGGATATCGATGCGATCTCAGATGGTAAGCAAGTCGTGATTGGCGCAATTATGCAGCACATCGAGCAGGCGGGTGTTCACTCTGGTGACTCGGCTTGTTCACTACCTCCATATACATTGTCTGCAGATGTTCAAGACGAAATGCGTGAAGCGGTTAAGTCGATGGCTTTAGAGCTTGGCGTTGTCGGTTTGATGAATACTCAGCTCGCTTATCAGGATGGTGAAATTTACGTGATCGAAGTGAACCCACGTGCGTCACGTACCGTACCATTCGTGTCAAAAGCGATTGGTACCTCATTAGCGAAAGTTGCAGCACGTGTAATGGCGGGCAAAACTCTAGAAGAGCTAGATTTTACAACTGAGATCATCCCAGAGCACTTCAGTGTGAAAGAGTCAGTGTTCCCATTTAAGAAGTTCCCAGCAGTTGACCCGATCCTTGGTCCTGAGATGAAGTCTACGGGCGAAGTTATGGGTGTTGGTGAAACCTTCGATGAGGCGTTTGCTAAAGGTTTTATCGCGACAGGTGAAACACTTCCTGCATCAGGTAAGGCATTCTTGAGTGTTCGTGACGTAGACAAAGAAGGTGTTGTTGAACTTGCGAAACTTCTTGTTGAGGGTGGCTTTAGCTTAGTTGCAACGCGTGGTACTGCTCAGGCAATTGAGGAAGCAGGCATGGAAGTTAGTGTTGTGAATAAAGTGCGTGAAGGTCGTCCACACGTTGTTGACGTAATTAAGAATGAAGATATTTCTTTGATCGTCAATACTACGGAAGGGCGTCAAGCAATCAAAGACTCTTCGCATATCCGTCAATCTGCGTTGCAGAAGAAGATTGCTTACAGTACTACTTTGTGGGGTGGTGAAGCGATCGCGCGTGCGATTCGTTTTGGCTCAAATGAAAAAGTGCGTCGCTTGCAGGATTTGCACTAAAGCAAGGCTATACTGATTAGCAGGATATAAAGCAAATTATAGGAAAACTATGAATCGTATTCCGATGACAGTGCAAGGCGAAGCCGCCTTGCGCGAAGAATTAGTTCAATTAAAAACCGTAGAACGTCCTCGTGTTATTGAGGCGATCGCTGATGCCCGTGAGCATGGCGATTTGAAAGAAAATGCTGAGTACCATGCAGCGCGTGAGCAGCAGAGCTTTATTGAAGGACGCATTCAAGAAATTGAAGGTAAGCTTTCTAATGCGCAGGTGATTGACGTTGCGGCAATTGAGCCTTCAGGAAAAGTAATTTTTGGCTCAACGGTAACGTTGTTGAAAATCGACGATGACTCAGAAGTGAAGTATCAAATCGTTGGCGAAGATGAGGCGGATATTAAGCTTGGCAAGATTTCTGTTTCTTCACCGATCGCTCGTGCCTTGATTGGCAAGAACGAAGGCGACGTTGCTTCTGTTCGTGTGCCAGACGGTATTGTCGAGTATGAAATCGACGAGGTTGAGCATATTTAATCGCTAGGCCTTACAAACAAAAAAAGCGCTCATGAACGAGCGCTTTTTTTGTTTTCGAGTTTTGATTCTTACAGCTTTGATCTACATTCTGATCAAGTTTGATAGCTTCGGATTTGGCTTTTTGCTACGGCGAAGCAATACGACGATTTTGCCGATGATTTGAACTTGCGTGGCATTTGTTTTTTCCGCCATTTCAGTCATAGCTTGTGCGCGAAACTCACGATCATTTGACGCAACTTTTACTTTGATCAATTCGTGTTGTTCTAATGCGCGATCTAACTCTTCAAGTAAACCCTCGCTGACTCCTTTATCACCCACTATAATGATCGGGTTTAGGTTATGGGCAATGGCGCGAAGTTGTTTTTTCTCGGCGGCGCTAAGTGTTGTCATGTTTGAATCCTGTAAATATTTCGGCGCAAGTTTACAGTCTGGCCGAAAGAAACCAAAGTCAATATTTTAAAACTATCACCATTATAGAAGAGCATTACTATGGCACGTTCTAAGTCTAGCGGTCGTTGGCTAAAAGAGCATTTTGATGATCAGTATGTGAAACGATCTCAAGAAGATGGATATAGATCTCGTGCAAGCTACAAACTGATCGAATTGCATGAAAAAGACAAATTATTTCGCAAAGGTATGACGGTGATTGATCTTGGCGCAGCGCCCGGTGGTTGGACTCAAGTAGCCGCGGAGTATATTGGAGACTCTGGTAAAGTCGTTGCTAGCGATATTTTGGCTATGGACCCATTGCCTGATGTGAGCTTCATTCAAGGTGATTTCACCGATGATCAGGTCTTTGAAAATATATTGGCAGAAATTGATGGAAAGGTAGATCTTGTAATTTCAGATATGGCCCCCAATATGAGTGGTAACGCAGCGGTGGATATTCCATCCGCAATGTATTTAGTGGAGCTTGCTTTGGATATGGCTAACCACACCTTGAAACCGGGCGGTAATTTTGTCGCGAAGGTTTTTCAAGGAGAAGGTTTTGATGAACTTCTTAAGCAAATGCGCACAATGTTTACTAAGGTCTATTCCCGTAAGCCTGATGCTTCGCGTGCACGTTCGCGTGAGGTGTACCAAATAGGTATTGGTTTTAAGGGCTAGAGCTTGGAAAGCTTAAAAATTATATAAGATCGTTAAATAGCTAATTTAAGAATCTACTTGTATATTTTAAGTCGTAATACACACATCACTTTGTAATTGAGAGGGGTTTCTCTTGAACGATATGGTCAAGAATCTGGTACTTTGGTTGGTGATCGCAGCTGTGTTGCTGACGGTGTTTAACAACTTCAGTGCACAGCAAAAAACGCAAGCAATGAACTATTCACAGTTTATTGAGCTTGTTCAGAGTGGGCAGGTCCGCCAAGTTGAAATTGATGGATTGCGTTTTGAAGTCGAAACTTCAGACAACCGTCGTTATTCAACCGTTCGACCAATGGTCGAAGATCCAAAGCTAATGGATGAGTTGATTAACAATAACGTTACGGTGATCGGTAAGGAACCAGAGAAGCAAAGTATCTGGTCGCAGCTGTTAGTCGCCTCATTTCCAATTCTCGTGATTATTCTCGTCTTCATGTTTTTCATGCGCCAGATGCAAGGTGGCGGCGGTGGCAAAGGGCCGATGTCGTTTGGTAAGAGCAAAGCGCGACTGATGAGTGAAGATCAAATTAAAACGACATTTGCTGATGTGGCGGGTGTTGATGAAGCCAAAGAAGACGTGAAAGAACTTGTGGAATTTTTGCGTGACCCAAGCAAATTCCAGCGCTTAGGTGGTAAAATTCCGCGCGGTGTCTTGATGGTCGGTCAGCCTGGTACGGGTAAAACGTTATTGGCGAAAGCGATCGCTGGTGAAGCAAAGGTTCCGTTCTTCTCTATCTCAGGTTCAGACTTTGTCGAAATGTTTGTGGGGGTGGGTGCATCCCGCGTGCGAGACATGTTCGAGCAAGCTAAAAAGCAAAGCCCCTGTATTATATTTATCGATGAGATCGATGCTGTGGGTCGTCATCGTGGCGCTGGCCTTGGCGGTGGACACGACGAGCGTGAGCAAACATTAAACCAGCTGCTCGTTGAAATGGATGGCTTCGAAGGTAGTGAAGGTGTCATTGTTATCGCTGCGACGAACCGTCCTGACGTTCTCGATCCAGCGCTGTTACGCCCAGGTCGTTTCGACCGACAGGTTGTAGTTGGCTTGCCTGACATTCTTGGTCGTGAACAAATACTTAAAGTGCACATGAAGAAAGTCCCTCTAGGTGACGACGTGGATGCAGCAGTTATGGCGCGTGGTACTCCGGGCTTCTCTGGTGCAGATTTGGCCAACCTTGTAAATGAAGCTTCTCTGTTTGCGGCGCGTGCGAACAAGCGTACTGTTGGTATGGTTGAGTTTGAGTTGGCTAAAGACAAGATCATGATGGGCGCTGAGCGTAAATCGATGGTTATGTCTGACAAAGAAAAGCTAAATACTGCTTATCATGAAGCGGGACACGCGATTGTAGGTCGCCTCATGCCGGAGCATGATCCAGTCTACAAGGTGAGTATTATTCCTCGCGGGCGAGCGCTTGGTGTGACGATGTTCTTGCCAGAAGAAGACCGTTATAGCATGAGTCGTCAGCACTTGATCAGCAACATTTGCTCTTTGTACGGCGGTCGTATTGCTGAGGAAATGACGCTTGGTCCAGAAGGTGTTACGACAGGTGCGTCAAACGATATTGAGCGTGCAACAGATATTGCGCGTAACATGGTAACGAAGTGGGGCTTGTCAGCGAAGCTTGGTCCCTTGAAGTACGACGAAGCGCAAGAAGAGGTGTTCCTCGGCAAATCTGCAGGCGGGTCTACTTCTCATGTTTCAGGTTCGACGCAGGCCAGTATCGATGAGGAAGTCCGTTCAATCGTTGACCAGTGTTATTCGACGGCGCAGCGAGTCTTAGAAGAAAATCGCTCCAAGCTAGATGCAATGGCTGATGCTTTGATGAAGTATGAGACGATCGATACTCCTCAAATCGATGACATTATGAATGACAAAACACCTCGTCCGCCGAAAGGTTGGGGTGATAATGGTTCTAATGATGCCGGTGGTAGTGCAGCTTCTGAAGCGGAAGACGTAACGCAGGAGCGTGATGCGCCGTCTGATAGCGTTGGTGGACCTGCAGAAGGTCACTAAGTTAAAATTGTAATAATAAGGCGCGGCTTGGTCCGCGCTTTTTTTATGGGTGCGTTATGGATTTTTCTACCCCCAAAATTATGGGGATACTCAATGTGACTCCGGACTCTTTCTCTGATGGTGGAAAGTTTTCTAACCTCGATCTCGCGATTTCGCAAGCTCTTCGTATGGTTGAGCAAGGTGCCTCGATTATAGATATCGGTGGTGAGTCAACACGCCCTGGTGCGGTTGAAGTGTCGCTGCAAGAGGAAATGGATCGTGTCTTGCCGGTTGTTGAAAAGCTTCGAGCAGAAACGGATGTCGCGATCTCCTTAGATACCAGTTCGCCTGAGCTGATGAGGGAGGGTGCGGCTTTAGGTGTTTGGATGATCAATGATGTGCGCGCATTTCAGAGAGAGGGGGCGCTTGAGGTTGTTGGTGAATCAGATGTATATGTTTGCGCAATGCATATGCAGGGCAAGCCCATATCTATGCAAGATTCACCTGAGTACGGGAGTGTTGTGGATGATGTGTCGCAGTTTCTGCAAGGCCGTGTGGAAGCATTGATTGGGTCAGGAGTACAAAAAGAGAAAATTGTTCTAGATCCCGGTTTTGGCTTCGGTAAAACGCTCGCGCATAACTTGAGTTTGTTAAAACATTTAGACCAATTGCAGCATTTGGGCTCGCCTTTGTTGGTAGGGATCTCGCGCAAAAGTATGATTGGTACAGTGCTCGATAAGGATGTGGATCAGCGTTTAATCGGTAGTGTTGCAGCAGCCTTGCTATCATTAGAACGTGGCGCTTCGATTTTGCGGGTTCACGATGTTGCTGAAACGGCAGATGCGCTTAAAATATGGCAGGCAATGAAGTTAGCTAAGTAATACCTACAAGAATTAAGAGAGAGAATAATGGCAGACAGGAAGTATTTTGGGACGGATGGAATTCGTGGTCGATTAGGTGAGGGAGCAATTACACCCGAGTTTATGCTCAAGCTTGGCTGGGCTTGTGGTCAGGTGTTTAAAAAACAAGGTACCAAGAATAAGGTCATTATTGGAAAAGATACGCGCATTTCAGGTTATTTATTTGAAGCGGCGCTAGAGGCTGGCTTGTCCGCGGCCGGTGTGGGTGTACGTTTGATTGGTCCAATGCCTACTCCAGCAGTTGCTTATTTGACGCGCACATATCGCGCGAATGCCGGAATTGTTATCAGTGCGTCGCACAATCCATATCAAGACAATGGCATTAAGTTTTTCTCTTCTGAGGGCATGAAGCTTGATGATGATATAGAGCTGGAGATTGAATCATGGCTCGACAAAGACCTAGAAGTTGTTCCGCCAGCGGAGTTGGGGAAAGCAAAACGGATTGATGATGCTGTTGGTCGTTATGTTGAATATTGCAAAAGCACAATACCGAACAAGATGGACCTTGAAGGTATGGATATCGTCTTAGATTGTGCGCACGGCTCAACTTATCAAGTGGCTCCCTATGTGTTCAGAGAGCTAGGCGCGAATGTGACCGCTATTGGTGTTGAACCGGACGGATTAAATATAAATCGTGGATTTGGCTCTACTAGCCCAGAAGCGTTGGTGGCAAAAGTAAAAGAGCTGAACGCAGATTTAGGTATTGCTTTTGATGGCGATGGCGATCGTGTTGTGATGGTGACTGGCGAAGGTCAGATTGTTGATGGCGACGAGCTCATTTTTATCATATCAAAAGATCGTATTGATCAAGGCGCGATGGATGGTGGTGTTGTCGGTACTCAAATGACGAACTTTGGTGTCGAAGTCGCATTTAACGAGGCAGGTATACCTTTCACTCGTGCAAAAGTGGGTGATCGATATGTCATGGAGCAGCTTAAAGAGAAAGGTTGGCTTCTGGGTGGTGAAGGGTCCGGGCATTTAATTTGTTTCGATAAGTCGACTACTGGCGATGGTATTGTCTCAGCTCTGCAAGTACTTCACGCCATGTGGCGCAGGAAGATGAGTTTGTCAGATTTAGCTGGAGAGATGACAAAGCTTCCTCAGGTGCTCAAGAATGTAAAAGTCGCTGAGCGCTGTAACCCTTTAGATAACGAAATTGTAGCCACTGCGGTTACTCAGCAAGAGGCGCGATTTGAGGGAAGAGGACGTGTATTGCTCCGAGCTTCGGGTACTGAACCCCTGATTCGTGTGATGGCTGAAGGCGAAGATTCGGCGTTAGTTAATGATGTGGTGGATCAGCTTGTTTCAGTCGTCACTGAAAATCTCGCTTAAGTAAAAGTATGGGTTTTAATCGGCTTGTAGTTACGGAGCAACTCGGTTAGTATTTGCGCCCGCTTGACTTGAGGTAATGCTATGCGTCGTAAACTAGTTGCTGGTAATTGGAAAATGAACGGTAACACCGAGTTTGCTGCGGAGTTTGCTCAAGACTTAAAAGCTAAGTTTGATGCTGCGGAAGTGACGTGCGATGTCATGATTGCTCCCTCTGCACCTTACCTCGCATTGCTAGCAAATGCGTTTAGCGAATCGAATATTCAGGTAGCCGCGCAAAATGTTGCGCAGTTTGATAAAGGCGCTTATACCGGTGAAGTTTCTGCTTCCATGTTAAGTGATTTGTCTTGTCAGGCTTCATTGATCGGGCATTCGGAGAGGCGTACTTTATTTGGCGAGACAGATGAAGTTGTCGCCGCACAAGTATCGCAACTTGTTGAGCAAGGTATTACGCCGGTGCTATGTGTTGGTGAAACGCTTGAAGAAAGAGAAGCGGGTAATGCGGAGCAGATTGTTGAAAATCAGCTCAAGGCAGTGCTAGAGAGGTTTTCGGTAGATCAGTTGAAAAACTTAGTAGTTGCCTATGAGCCTGTTTGGGCGATAGGTACGGGGTTGACTGCCACGCCTGATCAAGCACAAGAAATGCACGCTCATTTGCGCAGTGTGGCGCGAGAACTAGATGAGCAGTGGGCGGATTCGCTTACTATCCTTTACGGTGGAAGTGTAAACAGCAAAACAGCGAAAGAGTTGTTTGCTCAACCGGATATCGATGGCGGTCTAGTAGGTGGAGCGTCACTTAAAGTTGATGAGTTTTTTGAGATTTGTCAGTCGGCCTGACGAATCGAGTTTGTAGTAGGTTGCGAGTAATATGGAATTTTTAGAAACAACGGTAATCGTAGTTCACATCTTGGTGTCGTTGGCGCTTGTTGTTCTTGTGCTATTGCAGCAAGGAAAAGGAGCAGAAGCGGGAGCCTCTTTTGGTGGCGGTGCTTCTCAAACAGTATTCGGTAGCCAAGGTAGCGGTAACTTCCTGACAAAGTCTACAAAATGGTTGGCTGTTGTATTTTTCGCGACCAGTATTAGTCTTGCTTATATTGCTAAAGAGCAAGCTGCATTGAGCGTTCAAGAAGCGACGACGCTTTCTACGCTAGAAACTCAAGAAAATTCTGAAGAAAGCCTTGAGTTGGAAGCGCAAAACGAAGACAATGCCGCTCCTGAATTGGAGTAGCCAATAAGTTTTCACTTAATTGAGTTAATCAATTGAGTATGCCGATGTGGTGGAATTGGTAGACACGCCATCTTGAGGGGGTGGTGAGCTATGCTCGTGACGGTTCAAATCCGTCCATCGGCACCAATAATAAAAAAGCCCGCACTTGTACGAGTACGGGCTTTTTGTTTTATGTTGACCCTTGCTGTATAGCTGCCTATAATGCCGCCAGTATTTGGAGCGGCTCAGAATTTCTGAGTTTGGGCTATACGCCAGTTGAGGCTCTCCTTACAGCAGTTTTGTAAAGAGCCCCTCATTGTAGGGGCTTTTTTGTACTGATGGGCTTTATGCCCATTTTTTGTTTCTGCAACAATGAAAACGAACCCATTGGAGGCGTAGTGGCAGCTAAAAAACAGCTACTAAATGACATTATTAAGCCGGTCGTAGAAGGGCTAGGTTATGAGTGTTGGGGCATTGATTTCTTGTCTCAAGGTAAGCACTCAATGTTGCGAATTTATATAGAAAGTCTTGAAACGCCAGAGAGCTCGGAAGTGGGCGAAGATGGTAAAGAACGTGAGAGCGGTATTGAGCTAGGGGATTGCGAAAAAGTAAGTCGCCAATTGAGTGCCGTGCTTGACGTTGAAGACCCTATTGCAGGTGATTACACCCTTGAGGTGTCTTCTCCGGGAATGGATCGCGCATTATATGAACTTGCGCATTATGAAAGGTTTAAAGGCCATCAAGTTGCATTGAAGTTAAGAATGCCATTTGAAGGTCGACGAAAGTTCAACGGCTTGATTAAAGGCGTTGAAGGGAATGATGTGGTGATTCAGGTGGATCAAGAAGAATACTTGTTCCCAGTTGAAGGCATTGAGAAAGCGAATATCGTACCGCAATTTGATTGATTAGGATTATTGGAGCAAACGACGCGATGAACAAAGAAATTCTGCTGGTTGTTGAGGCGGTCTCAAACGAAAAGGGCGTTGACAAAGAAGTCATTTTCGAAGCTATTGAGTTGGCATTGGCGACAGCAACTAAAAAGCGTTATGAAGACGAGGAAGAAGCCGATATTTTAGTAAATATCGATCGCAAAACGGGTGAATACGATACTTTTCGTCGCTGGTTAGTTGTGAGCAACGATGCAGTGCCTGCTTTAGGTACTGAGCTGACTATGGAAGAAGCTGAAGAAATTGATACAGCGCTTCAACCAGGTGATATTCACACAGAGCAGGTTGAGTCGATTGCTTTTGGTCGTATCGGTGCACAAGCTGCTAAGCAAATTATTGTTCAAAAAGTACGTGAAGCTGAACGCGAAAAAATCGTTGATGGCTATCGTGACCGCGTTGGAGAATTGGTCTCAGGTACTGTTAAGAAAGTAACGCGTGATAACGTGATTGTTGATCTCGGAAATAATGCTGAAGCCTTACTTCCACGTGAAAATCTAGTGGGTCGTGAAGTATTCCGCATGGGTGATCGTGTTCGTTCTTTGCTTCTAGAAATTCGTCAAGATCTACGTGGACCGCAATTGATTTTAAGTCGTTCAGCGCCAGAAATGCTGATCGAGCTATTCCGTATTGAAGTGCCAGAAATCTCAGAAGAAGTGATTGAAATTCGTGGTGCGGCGCGCGACCCTGGTTCTCGCGCAAAGATTGCAGTTAAAACAAATGACAAGCGTATCGACCCAGTTGGTGCTTGTGTAGGTATGCGCGGAGCGCGTGTACAAGCTGTATCGGGTGAGCTAGGTAATGAGCGTATTGATATTGTGCTTTGGGACGATAACCCGGCGCAGTTAGTCGTGAATGCAATGGCTCCAGCTGAAGTCGCTTCTATTGTTGTCGATGAAGACACGCATTCGATGGATGTTGCTGTTGCAGAAGATAACTTAGCGATGGCGATTGGTCGTGCAGGCCAAAACGTCCGTTTAGCGTCTCAACTTACTGGTTGGGAGCTGAATGTGATGACTGAAGAAGAAGCTGGCAAGCAGCAAGAAGAAGAAGTCGGCAAGTACGTCGATTTATTCATCGAGGCCCTAGACGTTGATGAAGATCTTGCGTCTGAGCTTGTAAGTGAAGGCTTTACGACTTTGGAAGAAGTCGCATATGTTCCTTTAGAAGAGATGCTGTCTATCGAAGCATTTGACGAAGACATTGTTGAAGAGCTTCGTCGTCGTGCAAAAGATGCATTGCTTAACAAGGCTCTAGCAACGGAAGAGAAGCTGGAAGGTAGCGAGCCTGCAGAAGATTTGTTAACGATGGAAGGTATGGATAAGCACCTTGCATTGACCTTAGCGAGCCGTGGAGTGATCACCATGGAAGACCTTGCTGAGCAATCCGTCGATGAATTGATGGAAATTGAAGATATGACTGAAGAGCGCGCTGGTGAATTGATTATGACCGCTCGTGCGCCATGGTTCGAAGAGAACCAAGACTAATAGACAGCGAGTCGGGAGAATTATTGTAATGTCAGAAGTAACAGTTAAACAGTTAGCGGAAGACATCGGTGCGCCGATCGATCGTCTTTTGCAACAAATTGTTGACGCAGGGCTCGATGCGCGTGATGCAGGTGGTGTCGTTTCAGCAGATGAGAAGAAGCAGCTACTTGCACATCTTAAGAAGAGTCACGGTGATGACGAATCAGAACCGAAGCGAATCACTCTTAAGCGTAAAACGCAAACCACATTAAAGATGTCTGGTGGGCAGGGTAAAACGAAAACAGTTAATGTTGAAGTGCGAAAAAAGCGCACTTATGTGAAGCGCCCAGATGTAAATGTTGAGCTTGAGAAGCAAAAAGAAGAGCAAGACGCATTGCGTGCCAAGCAAGAAGCTGAAGATGCTGCGCGCAAAGCAGCTGTAGAAGCGCAAAAGGTTGAAGAAGAAAAAGCTGCGGCTGAAGCCGAAGCGAAAAAAGCGGCTGATGAAGTGGCTGCGAAAGCTGAAGCAGAAAAGGCGTCTGCGAAAGCTTCTGCTAAGCCAGCTCCTGCTCCTAAAGGTGATGCTGACGACAATTCCAAGAAACGTGCTCCTAAGAAGAAAGGGCATGATTCGGCAGGCGGTTCTGATGATGATAAGCCTAAGAAGCACAACAAATCTGCTGGACATCGTGCACCGCGTCAGCGTGAAGAAGAGGTCGATATTCACGCAGTAAATGCATCTCGCGAAATATTGTCTGAAGATGCTTTGGAAGAAGAGATTCAACCTCGCAAACTTAAAGCGAAAAAGAAAAAGAAATCTCACGGCTTCCAACAACCAAGTGCACCTGTCGTAAAAGAAGTGTCAGTTGGTGAAAATATCGTTGTGAGTGAGCTTGCTGACAAAATGTCAGTCAAAGCAGTTCAAGTCATCAAGACTCTAATGGGCCTTGGTGTGATGGCAACGCAAAACCAGTCAATTGACCAAGAAACAGCAACCTTGGTTGTTGAGGAAATGGGCCACAAGGTTAAGTTGTTTTCTGAAGATGCAGTCGAAACTGATGTACTAGATAGCATTAGTTACGATGGCGAAGAAATGCCTCGTGCACCAGTTGTTAGTGTAATGGGCCACG
Source organism: Oleiphilus sp. HI0067 (assembly GCF_001635735.1). NCBI lineage: Bacteria > Pseudomonadati > Pseudomonadota > Gammaproteobacteria > Oceanospirillales > Oleiphilaceae > Oleiphilus > Oleiphilus sp. HI0067. The sequence continues at coordinate 14,569 of NZ_LWFI01000445.1, read as the reverse complement.
TTGACCACGGTAAAACCTCATTACTTGATTATATTCGTCGTGCGAAAGTTGCTGCAGGCGAGTCTGGTGGTATTACCCAGCACATTGGTGCATACCACGTTGAGACTGGTCACGGCATGATTTCATTCCTTGATACGCCTGGACACGCTGCGTTTACCGCAATGCGCGCTCGCGGTGCTCAAAGTACAGATATTGTTATTCTTGTTGTTGCGGCAGACGATGGTGTAATGCCTCAAACTGAAGAAGCGGTTCAGCACGCTCGCTCAGCGGGCGTGCCGATTGTTGTTGCAGTCAACAAAATGGATAAAGAAGAAGCAGATCCAGATCGCGTTAAAAACGAGCTCGCTGCAAAAGATGTTATCCCAGAAGACTGGGGTGGTGATGTGCAGTTCATTCCTGTATCGGCGCACACTGGTACTGGTATTGATGCATTGCTTGATGCGGTTCTTCTACAAGCAGAAATGTTGGAGCTTAAAGCTGTTCCATCAGCGCCTGCGAAAGGTACGGTTGTTGAATCAAGCCTCGACAAAGGTCGTGGTGCTGTTGCGACAGTACTGGTTCAGAATGGTACTTTGCGTCGTGGCGATATTGTGATTGCAGGTAATTACTACGGTCGTGTACGCGCAATGATGGATGAAGCTGGTAAGCAAGCAAACGAAGCTGGTCCATCTATTCCGGTTGAGATCTTAGGCTTAAACGGCACCCCTGATGCTGGTGATGAATTCGTTGTTGTTGCTGATGAGCGTAAAGCCCGTGAAGTTGCAGAGTTCCGTGCTGAGAAGCAGCGTAAAGACCGTTTACAGCGTCAGCAAGCAGCGAAGCTTGAGAACATGTTCGCGAACATGGGCGCAGACGAAGTTAAGACGCTGAATATCGTCCTCAAAACTGATGTGCGAGGTTCTCTAGAAGCATTAAGTGCTGCCTTGAATGAAATCGGTAACGAAGAAGTTCAGGTGAAGATTGTGAGTAGTGGTGTTGGTGGTATTACAGGTACAGATGCAAGTCTTGCGCTAGCAACCAATGCGGTTATTTTCGGCTTTAACGTTCGTGCTGATGCGCAAGCGAAAAAGATTATCGAAGAAGAATCCTTAGATCTTCGTTATTACAGCGTTATTTACGAGATTATCGATCATGTGAAACAAGCGCTTTCTGGTATGTTGGCGCCAGAATTCCGTGAAGACATTGTTGGTATTGCTGAAGTGCGTGACACCTTTAAGTCTCCGAAATTCGGTCAGGTTGCTGGTTGTATGGTTCTTGAAGGAACAATCTTCCGCAATAAGAAAATTCGTGTACTACGTGATGACATCGTTATCTTTGAAGGCGAGCTAGAATCGCTTCGTCGCTTTAAAGATGATGTAAACGAAGTTCGTTCGGGTACTGAATGTGGTATCGGTGTTAAGAACTATGACGTGAAAGTGGGCGACAAGATTGAGGTCTTCGATAAGGTCTCTATTGCGCGTACTTTGTCATAAGTTTTGTCATTAGAGGAGTTGTAATACATGGCACGAGAGTTTAACCGTACTGATCGAATTGCCGATCAAATTCAAAAGGATTTGGCGACATTGATTCGTACCGAAATGAAAGACCCTCGTGTCGGTATGGTAACGATAAATGACGTTGAGGTTGCGCGAGACTTAGGTTTCGCCAACGTTTACGTTACTTTGTTGACCCTTGAAGAGAATGATGCGAATTCAGACGAAGTGAAGCAAACACTTAAGGTCTTAAATTCTGCGTCGGGCTTTTTTAGAAGTCAGTTAAGTAAGATGATAAAGCTGCGTACGATTCCGCAGTTGCGTTTTCACTTCGATAGCTCTGTTGGGCGTGGCCGTAAGCTTGACGCCCTAATTACGCAAGCGCGTAAGAAAGACGGTGCTGATGACGCGGCGAACGAACAAACTGATCAAGACCCTTCTTAGGCAACACTAAAAGATGGGTCGACGCAAAAAAGGGCGCCTTCTTGATGGCGTCCTTCTTCTTGATAAACCTCTAGATATTACAAGTAATGGTGCGCTGCAAAAGGTGCGTTGGCTTTTTGATGCACGAAGAGCTGGCCATACCGGTGCGCTTGATCCGCTTGCAACAGGTGTTTTGCCAATATGTTTTGGTGAGGCAACGAAGTTTGCGAAGTATCTACTAGAGTCTAGCAAAGCGTATTACACCACTGCTCAATTAGGCGAGATTCGTGAAAGCGGAGATAGCGAAGGTGAGTTGGTTGAGACGCGCAAGGTTCCAGATTTCTCGGGTGCTCACATAGAGCAAAGTCTTGATAAGTTTCGAGGCGACACAATGCAAGTTCCGACGATGTGGTCTGCGCTAAAGTATCAAGGAAGGCCACTTTATAAATGGGCGCGTGAGGGGGTTACGGTAGAGCGAGAACCTCGGCCTATCACTGTTTCTAACTTACGTTTAGATGCGATAACAGAAGATACGCTATCTTTGTATGTCGAGTGTTCCAAAGGGACTTATATTCGATCTCTTGTGGAAGATATTGGTTTAGATCTTGGTTGTGGTGCACATGTGTCGATGTTGCGCCGTTCAATCGCAGGTCATTTTGAGCTCGAGCAAACTGTAAGCCTGCAAACATTGGTCGATTTAGAGGGTGATTTCGATGCGTTGAGCAAATTTATTCAGCCTATCGACATTTTGTTACCAAATTTACCGTATATTTGCATAAATAATCGCCAAACAAGGTCGCTATTACACGGGCAAACAGTTAGAATATCGCCCGCTGAAAAATCAGGTTTTCATCGTGTCTATATTCCGAAGCAAGCAATTGATGAACAGCTAGGGCCGATTGCGAATATCGCAAAAACTTGTGAGCTTGGTGACGACTGGCTATTTGCCGGTGTAGTGGAGCTAAGTGAACAGAGCGATCAGTGGGAACTGCAAGCAAAACGGCTGATTAACTTTACGCCTGTGTCGTAAAGGAAAAACGATGTACGACTTACTGTACGTATGCGCGGTAAGTGGTTTTTAAACAAGCATATTGAGGAAAATATCATGGCATTAAGCGCAGCAGAAAAAGCAGCAATTCTTAAAGACTACCAACAATCTGAAGGCGACACTGGTTCTCCTGAAGTTCAAGTTGCATTGTTGACTCATAACATCAACAAGCTTCAAGGTCACTTCAAAGGTAACAAGCAAGATCACCACTCACGTCGTGGTTTGATTCGCATGGTTAACCAACGTCGTAAGCTTCTTGATTACTTGAAAGGCAAAGATGCAGATCGTTACCTTTCTTTGATCGGTCGTCTAGGTCTACGTCGCTAATCTCGAATTAGCAGCGAGACAAACAAGGGTAAATGGTTACAAGAACCAACTCCCAAGTTTAGTTGTAGTACCGGAGCGCTTTAGGGCCCTCCGGTATTTTCGTTTTTAAGACAATCGTAATTCTATTGTTATGCGATTGATCTATTGTAAGTACGTGATTTTGTAGGTGTCTAAAACGAGCACCAGTGCATTAAAAATCAAAACACGAATAGGGTAGCTTCATAGGTTTGCAGTAAAGTTTTATAGCTGAGTGCTTTAGAAAATTTGCGTTTACGTTATTTTTCTAAAGTATTGAGCATAAAGCTTTAGTTGTAGTGATCGATGAGGCGTTCTTTTTATATTTAAAAGTAAAGGAGCCGATGTGAATCCGGTAACTAAACAATTTCAATACGGTAACTCTACCGTTACGCTAGAAACTGGTCGTATTGCACGTCAAGCCGCAGGTGCGGTGATGGTAACGGTTGACGATACTTCTGTATTGGTAGCAGTGACTGCTTCAAAAGAAGCAAAGCCAGGTCAAGATTTCTTCCCGCTTTCAGTTCACTACCAAGAGCGCCAATACTCAGTTGGTAAAATTCCTGGTGGTTATATCAAGCGTGAAAATCGTCCAAGCGAGAAAGAAACACTAACTTCGCGTTTGATCGACCGTCCAATTCGCCCACTTTTCCCAAATGGTTTCGTGAACGAAGTTCAGGTTGTATGTCAGGTTATGTCTGCGAACAAAACGCAAGACCCTGATATTGCAGCAATGATTGGTACGTCTGCAGCGCTTGCTGTTTCTGGCGTTCCTTTTGCTGGTCCTATCGGTGCAGCACGTGTTGCGTTCACTGATGAAAATGGCTACTCACTTAACCCAACTAACGAAGAGCTAAAAGACTCTTTACTAGACATGGTTGTAGCGGGTACGAAAGACGCAGTATTGATGGTTGAGTCAGAAGCAAAAGAGCTTACTGAAGACGAGATGCTTGGTGCGGTTCTATTCGCTCACCAAGAAATGCAAACAGTGATCAACGCTGTATCAGAATTCGCAGCTGAAGTTGGTACTGAGCAGTGGGAATGGTCAGCACCAGAAGTTAACATTGTACTAGCAGACGCGATCAAAACGCAGTTTGCTGAAGGCATTACTGCTGCATACAGCACAAGTGACAAAATGGCGCGTTACGGCGCATTGGGCGAGCTTCGTAACCAAGCAGTTGCAGCGATTGCAACAGGTGAAGAAGGCGCAGCAAGCGAAGAAGACGTTAAGGCTTACTTCAGCAAGCTAGAGAAGCAAATCGTTCGTGGTCGTATCATTGCGAAAGAGCCGCGTATCGATGGTCGTAACAATGAAACAGTTCGTCCAATTTCTGTTGAAGTTGGCGTACTTCCAAATGCACACGGTTCTGCATTGTTTACTCGTGGTGAAACGCAAGCAATCGTTGCGACTACGCTTGGTACTACGCGTGACGCACAAATCGTTGACACACTTGAAGGCGATACTAAAGAGCACTTCATGTTGCACTACAACTTCCCTCCTTACTCAGTAGGTGAGTGTGGTCGTATGGGCGCACCAGGTCGTCGTGAGATTGGTCACGGTCGTCTTGCTAAGCGTGGTGTTCAAGCGCTTATGCCAAACGAAGAGGAGTTCCCATATGCAGTACGTGTTGTTTCAGAAATCACTGAATCAAACGGTTCAAGTTCTATGGCTTCTGTTTGTGGTTCAAGCTTGGCATTGATGGATGCAGGTGTTCCACTTGCAGCACCAGTTGCTGGCATCGCAATGGGTCTTGTTAAAGAAGGCGACGGTTTCGCAGTTCTGACCGACATCCTTGGTGACGAAGACCACCTAGGCGACATGGACTTTAAAGTAGCGGGTACTGACGAAGGTATCACAGCGCTTCAAATGGATATCAAGATCGAAGGTATCAACGAAGAGATCATGACGATTGCGCTTAAACAAGCTCAAGATGCTCGTTTGTTCATCCTTGAAGAAATGAACAAAGTCATCGAGAACCCTCGTGAGTCTGTTTCTGATAAAGCACCTGCGATGCACAACATGTCTGTTCACCCAGACAAGATCCGTGACGTAATCGGTAAAGGTGGTGCGACTATCCGTTCAATCACAGAGCAAACTGGTGCATCTGTTGATATCGAAGACGACGGTTCAATCCGCGTTTACGCTGAAAACAACGAAGCAGCGCAAGCAGCAATCAATATGATCGTAGCGATTACTGCAGAAGCAGAAGTTGGCCAAACTTACGAAGGTAAGGTTGAGCGTATCGTAGACTTCGGTGCATTCGTTAATATCTTGCCAGGTAAAGACGGCTTGGTTCATATCTCTCAAATCTCTGAAGAGCGTATTGAGAATGTGGCTGACGTACTTTCTGAAGGTCAGATGGTTAAAGTAAAAGTACTAGATGTTGATAACCGTGGTCGTATTAAATTGACTATGAAAGACATCGAAGCTGACGCGTAAGTCTAGCTTAAGTGTTGAAAAGGAGGCTTTGTGCCTCCTTTTTTTTGGCCATTCCTCATCGTTAATTTCGAGTTTTTCGTCCGCTAAGTTGACTATTAGCGGTGTCTGAATCTGTATACGATTTGTTCAATGTCGGCGTCTTTGTGAGAACAAAGTAAGCCGCAGGTTTTTTCAGAAAATTGGAAGACAAAGAGGAATCGTATATGAACTTTTCAGAATTACTCAATCAATTCACGGGTTCAGGACAAGCGAACGAATCGTCACAACTGAATAATCAACAAGCTTCAAATAAATTATCAAATTTTACTAGCAATATTCCGGGTGATTTAGCTGGTGGTGCCGTTGCGGGAGGCTTGATCGCTACCCTCGTCGCTAGCAAATCAAGGCGTAAGATAGCTGGCAAGGCGGCTAAATATGGCGGTGCAGCATTATTAGGAGTCTTAGCATATAGAGCCTACAAAGATTGGCAGCATACTGGTCAAGCTCATGAAAAGCAGTCCGCACGAGATGCAGGATATGAAGCGCCCTCTCATCAAGCATCTCGTTTCCAGTCAAGTTATGAACGAGAAGCCTTAGCGCATATTAATCAGCCTCAACAGGATAGTGATTTCGAACTTCGTTTAGTGAAAGCTATGATTGCTTCGGCACGCGCTGATGGTCAGATTGATTTAGAAGAGCAGCGCAGAATAGCCGAAACGGTTAACAGGTTAGATTTGAGTGTGAATGTGAAGAGTGAGTTGTTGAATCTATTCCTGCAGCCTGTACTCATGGTTGAGATAGTTGGACAGTTCGATTCAATGGAGCAAAAGGCAGAGATTTATCTTGCTTCTTGTTTGACAATTGAGCTTGATGACGAGTCTGAATACAGGCATTTATCACTGCTCTCAAAAGCATTGAATCTGCCAGCAGGTCTTGAGCATCAGCTTCGCGCGCAAGCACAAAATGTCAAAGTTGAGGTTGCGTAGTTCTTGCATTGTTCTTGCGTCGCTTTTTAGTAGTTCGGTTTGCATCGCCGCTTAATGTATTCGAGTTAGTATGCATGCGGTGATGCAACTAGGTTTATATTTGATTTGCGGTATACTTTCGCGCCTATTCTTTTTTGAGATCTATACCGAATGAATGCATTACACGATATCGCAGCACGCGCACTTCAAGACTTCTTTATGCTTAATGTGCCTTTGGCTCGTGCTGCAGAGATTTCGGTACATTCTTATGATGGAAATAGACTTGTTTTTGAAGCGCCGCTAGATCCGAATACCAATGACAAGGGAACCGCGTTTGGTGGAAGTATCTATGTCATCGCTGTTGCTACAGCATGGGGAATGTCCTCAATAAAGTCTCAAGAATTAGGTCTGGATGGTGAATTAGTCGTCGCGAAGGCTGAAATTGAGTACCTGCGCCCGCTTAGTGAAACGCTTCGTGCAGAAGTTCTCTCTCCAGATCAGGAATCCTTAGATCACTTCAAACATAGCTTTGAGACGCGAGGTAAAGCTGCCTTTGAATTAGAAGTGCTTGTAAATAATAGCGAAGGAAAAGCCTGCGCTCGTTTTAACGGAAAATATGCTTTGTTGAATAGGTGAATCACGCTCCCTTTCGGTGATCTAAGTCTAAAATTTGCTCAGCTTTAGTGCAATTTATGTTGTAATATTTATTTAATAAAAAAATAACTTCTTATTCCTTTTATGTCTTTATGATTAAGCTACACTTTTAGTGTCCGTGACATATTTACGGGTACATTTGTTGGTTTGAGCGTGTTTCTGAAGTACTCAATTCTTTAAAGTCTGCAGAATTAAAACCTCCTTCAAGTGTGAGTATCATTGAATATAAAGTCTGCGTTTGTTTAGCGGAACGCTTAATACAGAGTATAGTTTGTATCTAAAGGAGAATAGAATGAAAAAATTAGGACTAAGTGTAGCGATTGTATCTGCGCTTATCTTAAGTGCGTGTGGCGGCGGCAGTTCATCCGCTCCCGCCAGCAGTGGTGGTTCAGTGTCAACAGGCGTTTTCTTAGATAGTGCTGTTGCGAATATCGGTTACCGCACGGATACGCAATCTGGCGTGACGAATGATAACGGTGAGTACAACTACTTATCGGGTGAAACGGTTACGTTTTTTATTGGTGATCTTGAACTCCCTGCAGTTGAAGCAACAGGCGTTGTCACTCCTCTAACTATCGCAGGAACGCAGGATACCTCAGATGACACAGTGGTAAATATTACTCGTCTACTTCAAAGTTTGGATACCGATGGTGACCCAGATAATGGTATTGAAATTGCTGATGAAGCTTCAGATGTCGCGACTGCTGTCGATTTTACTCAATCCATAACTGACTTTGCTAATAGCACTGCTGTTACAACGCTTGTAGCAAATTCTGGATCAACGACTACGGCACTTATTTCAGAAGATCAGGCGATTTCTCACCTTGAAGAAACGCTGATTGAAGAAGGAGAAACCTTTACGCCTAGCAGCAGTATCGCAGGTATTTGGACAACCGACGATGATGAAAATGACTTGCTTGCTTTTGTTTTCTTCCAAGATGGCACGTATGTGCATATGGAAGTTGATATTGACGATGCCAGTGAAACTAATGGTATGGAATGGGGAACTTACTCCCGCAATGATGAGACGGGTTTATTAGAGCTTGGTATTACTTTTGACAATACTGATACAGGATTATTCGTTTTCTCTGCGGCGGATCCTGCGAATATTTTCGCTCAAGTTGACGATGACGTACTAACTCTTGAGTTCGATGACAATAACAATGGCACTATTGATGAAGACGAGTCGCTTGATCTTACACGTTCTGCTAACAGTGATATTTTAGGTGCATGGACTAATACCTCTACAGAAAATGAATTACTCGCTTTTGTTTTCTTTGACAACGGTACCTATGCGCATCTAGAAGTTGATGAGGAAGCTCCAAACAATCCTGAGAATCCAGATGAAGTGAGTGGGATGGAATGGGGCACTTACTCTATTAACTCTGAAAATGACGCTTTGACTGCTTCGATTACTTTTGACGGTAATCTTGATACGGGCTTGACGGACACTCTTTCCGAGTCAATTCCGTTATTTGCTAAAGTTGAAGGAGATACTTTAACGCTTCAGTTTGATGAAGATGAGAGTGGCGTTATTAGTTCAGAAGAAGAGTTGGTGTTGAATCGAGCGCCAATGCCTGTGTACGAGAAACTGTCTAATTAATGGCACTTTTGATAAAACTAATATCGAATATGCAAAACTACAGTTGTACAAGAACTGACGTCGTATATTGGGTGTGATCTTAATTAGCCTAAGCTAGCCTTTAAGGGAGAATCAATCGTTATAAGACTGATTAGAAATGGTGATTCGATAAGTCTTTGAGTACATGTCCTTTAATTGAAACTTTTATTGACATAGACCTAAAAGGCTAGTGACATGCATTTCTTGGTTTGTAACCTTATTATCCAAATTATGCATTTAAAAAAAGGCGCTTGAAGCGCCTTTTTTCTAACAGACTTAAAGCTTAGAAACTACCTCTACAATTCCTGCACATAGCTCTGCAAGTTCTTCATTTGTCATGACATATATCGGCATGACATAAACAAGTTTCCCGAAGGGGCGAACCCAAATGCCATGCTCTACGAACGTTGGTTGGATAACAGTCATATTCACGGGGTCTTTCATTTCGACCACGCCGATAGCGCCAAGAATTCGAACTTCGGCAACTTTGTCTAACTGTCGGCAGGGAGATAGTCCTATTTCTAGCTGTTCAGCGATGTTCTCGGTGACGGCTTCTATGTCATAGCTTGATAATAGCTCTAAGCTTGCGACGGCTGCACTGCAAGCAAGAGGGTTGGCCATGAAGGTGGGTCCATGCATGAAAACGCCCGGCGACTTTGACTGAATCGTTTTTGCAATGTCGCGTGTTGTCATCGTGGCGGCTAGTGTCATGTAGCCCCCAGTCAGTGCTTTACCCATGGTAATAATATCGGGAATGATGTCTGTGTGCTGATAGGCGAACATCTTTCCTGTGCGTCCGAAACCCGTTGCAATTTCATCAAAGATTAAAAGCACGTCGTATTCATCGCAGAGCGTGCGTAAACGGTTTAGGTAATCCGCTGAATAAAAACGCATGCCGCCTGCGCCTTGTACGATCGGCTCAATAATTACGGCTGCGATCTCGCTTTTGTTATCAATTAACAATTGCGTTAGTTCTCCGACATCCTCATCGGTACAAGGTTCGCCAAATGGCGTTTGCGGCGCGGGCGCAAAAAGATTTTTGGCCAGTGTTTTTTCGAACAAGGAGTGCATGCCGTTGACGGGGTCGCATACCGACATCGCGCCAAAAGTATCGCCATGATAGCCATTACGAACAGTTAGAAATCGTTGTTTATCGGGTTTACCTAGACTCGCCCAATATTGAATCGCCATCTTCATCGCCACCTCGACTGACACTGAGCCGGAGTCGGCAAAGAATACCGCGTTTAGGCGGTCGTCATGCACCTCAAGCAGCTTTTCGGTGAGTTCGATAGCGGGGTCATGAGTCAGTCCGCCAAACATCACATGGCTCATATTCTCCAACTGGCTATTTAGCGCTGCATTCATAGCTGGATGGTTATAGCCATGAATGGTGCTCCACCAAGACGACATGCCATCAATAAGCTCTCTTCCATCTTTGAGTTTGATCTTGCAGCCTTTAGCAGAATCGACATGAAATATAGGGAGATCAGAGCCAATCGCGCTGTAAGGATGCCAAATATGTTCTTTGTCGGTCGAGTTATGCGAGCGGATAGTCATGTTAAACCTTGTATTGTTCGAGCTTATCTAGCGTTGCTTGAAAGCTATTTTCAAAAGAACAGTGTAACGTTAATGGCTCGTTGCTTATAGGATGAACCAAGTTGAGATCCGTGGCTGCGAGCATTAGTCGATCACAATTGAGTTCATCGCGAAACAGTCTATTGTGATTGCCTTTTCCATATTTCACGTCACCCGAAATAGGGTGACTGATATGTTTCATATGTCTGCGTAGTTGGTGTTTACGTCCAGTTCTAGGTTTTAGCTCTACCAAACTGTAACGTGAAGTAGGGAAGCGTCCGTCTGATATGGGCAATTCATACCGCTCTACACGGCGCAGTTGTGTTTGTGCGTCTTTCGGCTCTTTCTCATCTGCTTTTGCTTGATCACTTTTGAAGGCAGCGATTTCTTTCAATGGGTGATCGATTTCTAGTTCTTGCGGCGTATACCCGCGGACTACTGCATAGTACGTCTTTTTTATATGCCGCTGTTCGAATTGATCAGATATTTTCTTTGCCGTTTCTGGGTCGAAAGCAAACAGTAGCAATCCTGATGTAGGTTTATCCAGGCGATGAACGGGGTAAACCCAGTGCCCTGTTTGGTTGCGCAAAATACGCATCGTATACCGTGTTTCGCGTTTATCAATGGGAGATTTATGGACGAGCATTCCCGCCGGTTTGTGCGCGGCGATCATATATTCGTCTTGGTAAATGATCTCAAGCGTTTCGGGCTCGTGTTCAGTGTTGTGAGACGATTCGTTCGTATTGTTCATGCAACAGTCTGTTGAAGTAGAAGGCTTAGAGATTTTACCTGTTGTTTGGTACTATCGCGCGCTTAATTTTGCGCAATCATTCATTCTTTTTGTGCATCAATATTTGCTCATTTTTTGGAGTTTTAATGGTGTCTCGTTTTTTGAGCCTAGGTTCGTTGTTAGTTTTGTCTTTCGCTGTATTAGTTGGCTGTTCCTCTAAAGAGGAGAATGCCCCTGAACAAGCACAGCAAATGCCTCCTGCAGTGCCAGTTCAAGTTGCATCAGTAACGGCTTTGACCATGGCAGCGACAAAAATCTATACCGGTCGTTTAGAAGCAGAACAAGAAGTGATTATGACGCCTCAGGTGTCTGGTCAGATTAAACACGTTACTTTTGAAGAGGGCGCGGTGGTTAAGCAAGGTGATGTGTTGTTTGAGATGCATTCTCGTACGCAAGCCGCACGCTACAACGAGTTGAAGGCTGAGCTAGAAAGTGCTCGTGCACAAATTGAACTGGCAAAAAGAGATGTTGAGCGCGCAGTGAGCTTGCGTAAGAAAAACTCACTTTCTCAAGAAGAACTCGATAATCGTCGAACTGAGCTGACAAAATCTATCTCGGACGCGGCTGCATTAGAAGCGGCGGTAGATGGTGCTGCGACCATCTTAAGCTATACGAAAATCAAAGCACCGATTGATGGTCGTGCCTCGAATGCTTTTGTAAAAGAGGGTACTTGGATTACTCAAGGTCGCACCGAGTTGACTGAGCTTGTTTCGACAGATCGTTATCATGCATATTTCGACGTTGATGAGTCGACATATCTCGAGCTTAAAGCACTGAGTGCTAGCAAACTCGATAACGTGGTATTGATGGGTATAGGCACAGCTTTCGAGTTCCCATTCCAAGGATATATCGATTTTGTCGACAACAAAATTGATATCACCACAGGTACAATTCGCCTACGTGCAGTATTCGAAGACAAACAACAAGTACTTACGGCCGGTTTGTTTGTACGTTTGATGGTGCGTGTGGAAGATCCAAAAGAGACTGTGCTAGTTAAAGAAACCGCTATCGCGACTGACTTGAACTCTAAGTACGTTCTAGTGGTTGATGAAAATAATATGTCTCAGTATCGCCCGATTCAAACGGGTCTGCGCTATGGCTCTCTGCGTGCAGTTAGTGGTTTAGCGCCAGATGAAACAATTATTGTTTCAGGATTACAGCGTGTTTTCCCAGGGATGCCTGTTGCGCCTGAGAATGTCAAAATGGTGGACGCTGCTTTCTTGGAAGAGCTGAAGAAAGAGCAAACTGCTCTCGTTAGCCAATAAAGAACGCTTAGGAGTCGCTATGAATTTTTCGCAGTTCTTTATTGTTCGTCCTATTTTCGCAAGCGTTCTGTCGCTTCTGATTTTTATTGCCGGTTTGATTGCAGTATTTCAACTTCCGATTACCGAATATCCTGAAGTTGTTCCACCAACTGTCGTGGTCAATGCAAGCTATCCTGGTGCAAATCCAGAAACGATGGCTGAAACCGTTGCAACGCCTTTAGAGCAAGCCATCAATGGTGTTGAAGGCATGCTGTACATGGCTTCGCAAGCAACATCTGATGGGGCTTTATCTATCACAGTTACGTTTGAGCTAGGAACTAACGTCGATGACGCGCAGGTTCAAGTTCAAAATAGGGTAGCGCGAGCGATTCCTCGACTACCGCAAGATGTTCAGCGCTTAGGTGTTACCACAACAAAGTCGTCTCCTGACCTCACGATGGTTGTTCATTTACTATCGCCTGATGATCGTTATGACATGTTGTATCTCTCGAACTTTGCGAAGTTGAAAGTACGCGATGAGTTAGCGCGTTTGGAAGGTGTCGGTAACGCACAGGTCTTTGGGGCAGGTGATTACGCCGTGCGTATTTGGTTGAACCCAGAGAAAGTTGCCGCATTAGGTATGACCACGACCGATGTTATCACCTCTATTCGTGAACAAAATCGCCAAGCAGCAGCGGGTACAATAGGTGCTCAACCAAGCGTTGAAGAGAATCCATTTCAGCTCTTGATCAAAGTGAAGGGGCGTTTAGAAAGCATCGAAGAGTTTGAAGACATCGTTCTTCGTGTTGGTAACAATGGCGCAATCACTCGACTTAAAGATGTTGCGCGTATTGAATTGGGTGCCAATACCTACGCTTTACGTTCGCTATTAGATAACAAGCAAGCAGCGGCAATTGCGATCTTCCAGCGTTCGGGTTCGAATGCAATCCAAATCTCGAATGACGTACGTGCCAGTATGGCGGCGCTCAAAGAAACCTTCCCTGAAGGTATGGATTATAAGATCGTTTATGATCCAACAGTCTTTGTACGCGGCTCTATTGAAGCGGTTGTTCAAACTTTACTAGAAGCGATGTTGCTAGTGGTCATCGTTGTACTGCTGTTCTTGCAAACATGGCGCGCGTCCATTATTCCATTGGTTGCCGTGCCGGTATCACTGGTTGGTACGTTCGCAGTCATGCACTTGTTTGGTTTTTCTTTGAATGCCTTAACCCTGTTTGGCTTGGTATTGGCGATCGGTATCGTGGTCGATGATGCGATCGTTGTTGTCGAAAACGTTGAACGTAATATTGCCTTGGGTAAAAGTTCTATTGAGGCAACCAAACAGGCCATGCGAGAGGTAACCGGACCGATCATCGCTACCTCTTTAGTGTTAAGTGCGGTGTTTATTCCAACGGCATTTATTTCTGGTTTATCAGGTCAGTTCTATAAGCAGTTTGCGCTGACGATAGCGATATCAACCATTATTTCTACCTTCAACTCGTTGACCTTGAGTCCTGCCTTAGCGGCGGCGTTGCTGAAACCGCATGATGCCAAGAAAGATATTCTGTCGCGTATGATCGATTCAGTGTTTGGTCGCTTTGTGTTTGCACCATTCAACAAGTTTTTTGGTGCTCTAACGAATGGCTACACGTCTTTGCTTAAAATCATTGTACGGATGTCGATCATTGTTCTTGCGATTTATGCCGGACTGATGGCTTTAACTAAGCATCAGTTTGAGACGACTCCAACAGGCTTTGTTCCGCAACAAGATAAAATGTATTTGATTGCTTTTGCACAATTACCTGATGCGGCGAGCTTAGATCGAACCGAAGAAGTGATCAAACAAATGTCAGCGATTGCCTTAGAGCACCCTGGCGTTGAATCGTCGGTCGCTTTCCCAGGTTTGTCACCGAATGGATTCTCGATTTCTTCAAATGAAGGGATTGTTTTCGTTGGCTTGAAACCTTTTGATGAGCGGCAAAGTCCTGAGTTAAGTGCAGACGCGATTGCTGGCGC
>NZ_LWFI01000444.1:0-1237 GCF_001635735.1 Oleiphilus sp. HI0067 | reverse complement strand
ATTACTCAATCAATTCACGGGTTCAGGACAAGCGAACGAATCGTCACAACTGAATAATCAACAAGCTTCAAATAAATTATCAAATTTTACTAGCAATATTCCGGGTGATTTAGCTGGTGGTGCCGTTGCGGGAGGCTTGATCGCTACCCTCGTCGCTAGCAAATCAAGGCGTAAGATAGCTGGCAAGGCGGCTAAATATGGCGGTGCAGCATTATTAGGAGTCTTAGCATATAGAGCCTACAAAGATTGGCAGCATACTGGTCAAGCTCATGAAAAGCAGTCCGCACGAGATGCAGGATATGAAGCGCCCTCTCATCAAGCATCTCGTTTCCAGTCAAGTTATGAACGAGAAGCCTTAGCGCATATTAATCAGCCTCAACAGGATAGTGATTTCGAACTTCGTTTAGTGAAAGCTATGATTGCTTCGGCACGCGCTGATGGTCAGATTGATTTAGAAGAGCAGCGCAGAATAGCCGAAACGGTTAACAGGTTAGATTTGAGTGTGAATGTGAAGAGTGAGTTGTTGAATCTATTCCTGCAGCCTGTACTCATGGTTGAGATAGTTGGACAGTTCGATTCAATGGAGCAAAAGGCAGAGATTTATCTTGCTTCTTGTTTGACAATTGAGCTTGATGACGAGTCTGAATACAGGCATTTATCACTGCTCTCAAAAGCATTGAATCTGCCAGCAGGTCTTGAGCATCAGCTTCGCGCGCAAGCACAAAATGTCAAAGTTGAGGTTGCGTAGTTCTTGCATTGTTCTTGCGTCGCTTTTTAGTAGTTCGGTTTGCATCGCCGCTTAATGTATTCGAGTTAGTATGCATGCGGTGATGCAACTAGGTTTATATTTGATTTGCGGTATACTTTCGCGCCTATTCTTTTTTGAGATCTATACCGAATGAATGCATTACACGATATCGCAGCACGCGCACTTCAAGACTTCTTTATGCTTAATGTGCCTTTGGCTCGTGCTGCAGAGATTTCGGTACATTCTTATGATGGAAATAGACTTGTTTTTGAAGCGCCGCTAGATCCGAATACCAATGACAAGGGAACCGCGTTTGGTGGAAGTATCTATGTCATCGCTGTTGCTACAGCATGGGGAATGTCCTCAATAAAGTCTCAAGAATTAGGTCTGGATGGTGAATTAGTCGTCGCGAAGGCTGAAATTGAGTACCTGCGCCCGCTTAGTGAAACGCTTCGTGCAGAAGTTCTCTCTCCAGATCAGGAATCCTTA
>NZ_LWFI01000443.1:0-849 GCF_001635735.1 Oleiphilus sp. HI0067 | reverse complement strand
CACCTCAATAGCGATTATGCGCGTTATGAATTAGCTCGTGTTTGGGTTGTTGAAGGTACCTTGAAAGAAGGTGAGCGTCATATCTACTCCAAGCGTACTTTTTACATAAATGAAGATACTTGGGGTATTGCTGTTGCTGATCATTATGATGGTCGTGGCGACTTATGGCGTCATGCCGAAGCGCATAGTAAGCCTTTCTATGATCGCAGCATTACGCTCACTACTATTGAGTCTGTACACGACTTATTATCTGGTCGTTACATAGCGAATGGTATGGTCAACGAGGAGCCAAGCCGCTATAACTTCGACAAGACCTTTGCAAGCAAAGACTTTACACCTGCTGCATTGCGTCGCTCAGCGCGTCGTTAACACGTAGCCAAAGATAAAAAAACCGGATCGTTTTGGCGATCCGGTTTTTTTATACGCGAATGAAAGTTATAAGCATGTCAGTTTCTTTCTTTCCTATCGGATAACTCGGCGATACTTTACTTGTCTCTTCTATGCTTGGGCTCTTTGTCTTACTTCAAGCATTCATACGTCCCGATCATTTGTCTGTAGCTGATCGTTTTAGACAGCTCTATTTGGCTCAAACCTTTGTTTCGTGACGGTGGTGCTGGGCAAGATCATTCATGTGATCTCTGCTATCTAGGGGGGCGTGAGCTCGATAAGATACATTGTTAATAGACTCACATTGTATGTATTAAAATGGGATTGATGGTTGAATTACTTGGTGCTGATATGAAAAGACCCAGCGAAGGCTAGGTCTATTTCTTAACTAATTTTTGCAAGGCCTTATCGGTTTGCTCTTAATCCTTAGTTTTCGTGCTGAGCTTTTAAGTTTGCGATATG
>NZ_LWFI01000442.1:0-714 GCF_001635735.1 Oleiphilus sp. HI0067 | reverse complement strand
GCTCAAGACCCTTCGTGTCGTCGGCCGTATAGAGTACTTTTACGGGAACGCCTTCAGGTGACATCCAAGTCATTTCTTCTGGAGTCATGCCTTTCATTTGTTTGGTAGCGAGGGCTTCCCACTCGTCGAGTTTGAGCGTTTTCTTTTCAGTCATAATTTAACTCTAGTGCTTAAACTAACTTTGGTTTTCGTCTGATGACGAGTCGGGGTCTTTGTGTCGCCAAAGACCTCGACACCCCAAAGGCGACCCGGATTGCTTCGCAATCGACGGGCTTAATGCGTCGATAAAATTTTCACAACTGGGGTCAGAGTACTTTTATGCTGACCCCAATTTATTAAAACTACATCGGCTGATTCAATTCAACCAAAACGCCATCGCAGCTTTTAGGGTGAATGAAGATAACTCGGCAGTTGTGTGCACCCAGTGATGGCGCATCTGACAAGAACTCATAACCCTTTGCTTTGAGGCGTTCGATGTCAGAGTCGATGTCATCGCTTCGAAAGCATAGGTGATGCATGCCCCCGCCTTTTTTGTCGATATACTTCTGGATCGGTCCTTGTCCATTCAGTGGGTGCACAAGCTCAATGCTTGTTTTGTCTAAAGGGAAAAATGCCGTGCTAGTCAGGGCGGACTCAACATCTTCTTGGCCTTTGAAATCCAAGCCAAAGTCTTCAGCAAAGCGTTGAATTGCTTTCTGTAAATCAGGTACTGCA
>NZ_LWFI01000441.1:0-1406 GCF_001635735.1 Oleiphilus sp. HI0067 | reverse complement strand
TTATATTGTAGATTTAGACGTTGTAGGCGAAGACAAATTTTTAGTTCTTTGGAAGGAGGATCACTCGTCAGGTGACGGTACCTTCCGCTACAGAATCACGCCATTTTCTCCAGATGGTGAAAACCTACTTCCTATTAATTAGTTGAATAAAAATGACCTTTCTTGAGGCTTTTTATTAAGAATCGCGCTGGTGATAGTTGTTTTGCTTGTTCGTGTGGAAGTCCGATACTTGAACTAGAAATTGTATCCACAAGAAGTCTTGCACTTAAGGGTGAGTAGGTGAGTCCCTTCGAGCCGTAAGCTAGGTTTAAGTATGTGTGATCGTAGTATCTGCCTTGTATTGTTTCTTGTTTGGCGTTTTTTGTAAGAAAACTATATTGCTTGTTCATTGCACTCGTTCGAGGTAGTTTCCCAACGATCGGAGTGTAGTCGTTTGACGTTGTCCGAATACCTGCATGTCGGCCTGAAACCTGTTCATTCAACGTCGCTTGATCGCTCCATCCTTTGAGCCAAGTCACGAGTTTTTCGATATTAGCGTGATCATCTTCCCTTGATTCAAATGGTTCTGAATTATTCAAGTCGTAACTGGCACCAATATGCAGTTCGCCGTGTAATGTAGGGCAGAGATAACCCTCGCCACATAGAACTGTTTTGGGTGTCGCGAATGACTTGGATGACAACTGAGTTGTTTGCCCTCTTAGGGGTTTTATTGGTAGTGGGTAGTTTATGTCTAGATCTTGGTAGGAAACTGCATTACATATTATCGTTGCATCTGCATTCATCGAGTTCAGTAACGCATCGCTCTCCCAATCCTGATGTGTATATTCACGCTTATTGATTAGCTCAATGTTGTCATGTTCTAGTACATGTTTAGAAAATGCCTCTGTGTCTAACCAACCTGCTTGTGGAAATACTAGCCCGCTGTCTTGAATATCTAGTCCGCTCAGGCCTTTGAGTTTATTTGCATCGGCCTGATACATGAATGTCTCAGGCAGTTCAAAGCGATCTACAACATTTTGCTGTTTAGCTCGTTCTTTTTCATTCCATGCTAGGTGAACAACGCCGCAAGTATGCCAAAATCTGTTTCCGCTTGAGAGTTGCTCTCTCGAGAAAAAGGTTTGAGCGTAGAGCTGTGCTTGAATCAGTAGTCGTGCTTCTGGTGTATATTGCTGAGGGAATTTTCCATACATGATCAACTGTTTTTGACCGCTAGCGCCTTGCAATGGGCCCTCTTGCTTCTCAATGATGGTGGCTTTAAAGCCTTTGCGGGCTAGAGTAATAGCGGTGGTGAGTCCTGCTATCCCAGCGCCTATGACGAGTACGTGGCCATGCTTGATGTTTGGGGATGAATTTTCGCTGATATGCCATGCTTGATCAGGCAAGGCCTGAGTTTTCGTGGTGCTTTC
>NZ_LWFI01000440.1:0-644 GCF_001635735.1 Oleiphilus sp. HI0067 | reverse complement strand
GTTTGAAAGTGATGCAACAATGAAAGTATTAGATGTACCGCATTGTGACGACACAATCGCTCCGATTCTCTACAGTGTGCCTTTGCAACTACTAAGTTATTATGTCGCAGTGATTAAAGGTACGGATGTAGATCAGCCGAGAAATTTGGCGAAGTCTGTAACGGTAGAATAGTTATGTTAGGTGGGCTGATTTGTCCTCACTTAGATTAGTTACCGCATCAAAAACATGAATAATTGATTGCTCATCGATCATATGAATGTCTTGCGTTTGAACATCCGATACTAGCTTATCAAAGGCATCGGATGTGCCATTAAGTGTGACGATTGGCATCTGTGACCAGTCTTTAAAATACCGATCCGTGATCTTATCAAGATACAGTAACTGTATATTTTGATGCCTGTTGTCTTTTTTGACTCGCTCGAAGCATTTCTCTAAATGCACTTTTTCCCCTTCTAGACGCTGAAGAAAGTGTTCTCCTTTTAGCAGCAATTTACCTGTAATGTGTTGCTTTGAATTATTGATTTCAGATTTTTCTTTAATCTGATTAAGGACATCCAATATGCCTTCTTTAGACACTAATGATTCACTGATATACGTCAGTGAATATAGTTGTTTACAGGTTTTGTCCGCTTCATTGGGTTCG
>NZ_LWFI01000439.1:0-602 GCF_001635735.1 Oleiphilus sp. HI0067 | reverse complement strand
GACCTCGAAAAGCGTTGCATGCACGCCTGTCGTGATAGCTGGATGTTGGCGATTGCCGAGAATCCTCAGTACGGAATTACGAAGCGCGATATCAGTCATAACATCAATTTCTTTATGAACGTCCCTGTCACAGAAGAGGGCGATTTAACCTTCGAAGATGGTATTTCTGGCGCTGGGAAATATGTCGAGCTACGCGCCGAGATGGACGTGGTGGTGCTTATTTCGAATTGTCCGCAACTTAACAACCCTTGCAATGGCTACAACCCCACGCCTATTGAATATTTAGTCTGGTCGAGCGCGGCCTAAACGCACAGCAACCTCAGTGGACGACCACTGTTGTATTTTCATGCGGGACGGCCCGACACGATGATCTATGTTCAACAAAGTATTGATTGCGAATCGTGGAGCTATTGCCGCACGCATCATTCGCACTCTGAACGAATTGAATGTCGCGTCAGTTGCGATCTACGCGCAGAGCGACGCCCAAAGCCTTCATGTTCGTCAAGCTAGTGAGTCTTACTGCTTAGGTGATGGCCCTGCCGCTGACACCTATCTTGATATCGATAAAATTATCGCCATTGCCAAAGAGTCGGGTGCACAAG
>NZ_LWFI01000438.1:0-532 GCF_001635735.1 Oleiphilus sp. HI0067 | reverse complement strand
GAGCCTCATAGGTTGAGTTCGTTTGCATAGGTGCAATAAATAGAGTTGTGATACCCAGAGCCAAGCACACACCGAACCAGCTAAATCTGACCACAGCCCATATTAGTAGTAACGCGCAAAGTGCTAACCATTCTCTCGTGAAAGATAAGCTGAGTAGGCTGATTACAATCAGGCAAACACTCCAAGCGGCATACTCTTTCGGATCCGAAGGTAAGCTAGGCCATTTTCGTTTGTATTTCCATATTGTGAGTGCGGGGCATAGGCAAGTAATCATCATTGCAGAGCTAACTGTCTGTCGCATGTATGTGGCAAGTAGGTCTGAGTGTATGTCGGCGCCGATTTTTATTGTTAGAGTGTACAGGCCAACACTGAGTGTTGATGCAATAAATGCCAGTACAATAAATTGAATTGTTTCGGTGCTATCTCCGAGTATTCTGTCACTTAGTTTTTCGTTTTCGTGCTTGTAGTAAGGGAGCAAAATAGATAATGACAAGGTCGTTAAATAGATTGATGTAGCTAGAAGACCTGTCAG
>NZ_LWFI01000437.1:0-694 GCF_001635735.1 Oleiphilus sp. HI0067 | reverse complement strand
CCTTATCTTCCAGGAGCTTGACCAAGATATCGCGCTGGTCTCCTTGAATTTCGATAGTGTGTTCTTTTACTGCTCCACCAACGCCACATTTCTTTTTCAATTCCTTCGCAAGCGACTTCAATTTATCACTTGGTTCGAGAATGCCATCAACGAGCGTAACGCCTTTTCCGCCGCGGCCTTTGCGTTCGTATCGAACCCGTACGATGCCATCTCCTTCAGGAATCTCGTCCTTACTGCAGGCACAAGCTGAGATTGCTTGCTCGCAATTTGGGCAGGTTTTGCCGTGCTCAGTGGAGTAAACCAATCCACCAAGATCTGAGAGGGAGTTTAATTTCTTCGGCACGGTTAGTTTCCTTAGCTTATTAGGCGCGCATGAGGGAGCGTGTCCCGATGATGGCGCCCAATCCAACAATAAAGTTTGAGAGTGCGGCAGCAATGTAGATGCCATCTAAATCATAAAAGTACTGCCCAACAAAGGCGAGTGGTACGAACAAGCCAATCAATCGCATAAAGGACATGAGCAAAGATGGAGTTGGCTTACCCATGCCATTATATGTTGAAGAAGTGATCATAATCACTGCAAGGAAAAAGTACGACCAGGGTACCAATTCTAAATAATGCGCTGATGATGAAACAACAGCCGCGTCGTCAGTAAAGAACATTGATAGCTCATGACTGAACATCATCAAAATAA
>NZ_LWFI01000436.1:0-917 GCF_001635735.1 Oleiphilus sp. HI0067 | reverse complement strand
CGTATATGCGACGCCTACAGCAGTTTTACCTTCGAAGAGGATCTTATCGACAAAGGCTTCACATTCCACAGACAGGTTATTTCGATGAAGTGCCGGTTTTAAGTAGGCACGTGAGACGCCACAACGTTCACCATCCTTGATCGTAAATTGGTAATAGCCTGCACCTTCAAATTGTGGTCCATTGAAGTCATCGGTAACCGGATAGCCCGCTTGTTCAGCACCTTTTATAAAGCAGTCATTTAGCGGGTAGGCACTGTGAGTATTCGATACATATAAAGGGCCTTTGTCGCCATGGAAGGCATCGCCGCCGCGCTCATTGGTTTCTGATTTCTTGAAGTAGGGCAGCATATTGTCAAAGCCCCAGCCCGGATTTCCTTGGCTTTCCCAGTGATCATAATCAGAGCGATGTCCTCGAATATATACCATCGCATTCACTGCGCTGCTGCCGCCCAGTGTTTTGCCGCGGGGACAAAAAACAGGTTTACCATGTCGAATGTCCGGAACTGGCTCAGAGTCGTATAGCCAGTTATATTTGCGGCTATACATGAAGTAGGCAAAGGCACCTGGAATCTTGATCATTGGTGTTTTGTCTTCGGGACCGGCTTCTAAAACGAGTATCGAATTATTTGGGTCTTGAGATAATCGATGTGCTAACACACTCCCTGCGGATCCTGCACCGATGATGATGTAATCGAAATTATTGTTATTCATGTGGCTACCTCATTCGTGACGAAGTCGTCTTATAGGGTTGTATTCGTTTTTTCTCGGTTCTTTGATTAGATAGCTTAATAAATAGTTAGGCCTCTTAGACATGTTCGATCTGGAAAACTTGTTTGTTAATTTCGGACATAGGTCTTATGCTCTTAGCCAAATAATAATATTGATAGGTGTTCACTATGGATGTCCGTCATTCGATC
>NZ_LWFI01000435.1:0-1048 GCF_001635735.1 Oleiphilus sp. HI0067 | reverse complement strand
CCACTGGTCGAGCACCAAGCAATGACCACAGAGCCATTTCAACGGCACCTGTATCAGAAGCTGGAACGATGCCAACTCTGTAACCTTCGGGTAAACCTAGCAAACGCGCTGTTTCTGAGCAGGCACGACCTAAAGCGTCTTTGCCAATAGCCGCACGATGCGAACGACCAAGCGTAGAGATATCTAAGTTATTGACGTCATAACCCGGGCGCTTACTGCATGGGCCTGATGAAAAATTAGGGTTAGCAGGCTTAAGGCTTGGTTTAGTAAAACCAGTCATATACTCTCCAGACAACAATAAGTGGGATGCTAAAAACAGGCCGGCAATGCTATCACCAGACGTGGGCTAAGTCACTGAATCAACAGAGCGCCATAACCATTATAACGCGCACAAACTTTGCTCAACTATTTCCTGATTGGGCTACTTACATTAAACTAGCGCGCCTCTAAAAGAGCGATCCGATTAACCTCTGATGTATAGGAATAAACATGTCAGCATATTCAGATAACGATGTCGTCATCGTTGCAGCAAAACGTACCGCAATGGGTAGCTTCGGTGGCAGCCTAAGCACAACTCCAGCTCCAGAACTTGGCGCAGCAGCGATTAAAGCGAGCATCGAGCAGGCTGGCATTGCAGCAAGCGATATTGATGAAGTGATCATGGGTCACGTTCTTCCAGCAGGTGTTGGTCAAGCCCCAGCTCGACAAGCATCACTTGGCGCAGGCATCCCAGACAGCGTGCCAACCACAACGATCAACAAAATGTGTGGTTCGGGCATGAAAGCAGTGATGCAAGCATTTGACGCGATCAAGGCAGAATCTTGTGAGTTAATGGTTGCTGGCGGCCAAGAAAACATGTCGCTTGCACCTTACATTGTTCCTAAAGCACGCACGGGTTACCGTTTAGGTCACGGCGAGCTTCTAGATCACATGTTCTATGATGGACTTGAAGACAAGTACACCAGCAAATTGATGGGTAAGTTTGCTGATGAAAACAGCCAAGAAGATGGTTTAAGTCGTGAAGACATGGACGCGTACACCTTGCGTT
>NZ_LWFI01000434.1:0-10906 GCF_001635735.1 Oleiphilus sp. HI0067 | reverse complement strand
CGCCTCACCAAAAGAATACCAACTTCAGCAACATCAAAAATCTTGACCTCTAGAGCCATGCATCTGTCCTTTTCTGTCATAGCACTTATTGCCATCTCGTTGAATAATCGCATCCTAGGAACAACTGGGCAGTAAATCGGCAAACATTGCCGAAGCAGGATGCACAATAAAAACAATATAGACGAACTAAAGGCCTGATTATGGAAACTAAAACCAAGAAACCTGGGTTTCTCGCACGACTCTTTTTCGGTTCAGCACTTGCTTTTGGCGCAAGCCAAGCAGCGGCTGACAACTGCTACATCATGGTTCACGGCCATGGAACAGACGGCTCATTCAAAAGCGGCACAAACCAACCTGCTTTAGATTATTGGAGCAACTACAACTTTAGCGAGTATGCTGGAAACAGCGCGATCACCGAGCTTATTGCTGGTTCAACAGATAACTACGCAATTGTCGGCTACAACTCTACAGACGAAGCGGGCTATCAATGGTGGCGCGATGAAGCGGCAGGTGAAATTGCACGTCAAATCATTGCAATTCGCCAAGGTAATGGCGATGGCTACATTCACCCTGAAGCGAACACACAATGTGCTGCCAATGACACTTTCTGGGTAGTTAGCCACAGCCAAGGCGCAACGGAAATGATGTACATTGCGGGCAACGCACTAGCGGGCTCTCCAAACTACAACACGGCCTACACACCTTCAGGTGGTGTGTCTGTAAATTTCGACGCTGCGATGTCAGGTCTGGCAGGCATATTCACACTTGGTGGAGCAATCGGTGGAACCGAAGGTGCTGACCGCGTATGTAATGGCAACTGGCTTGATAGTATTATCAACTTCGCATTCCTAGGCCAAGACTGTAATGCTAGCGTAGAGTGGTTACAAACATTCGACTCTTATGCTGTGAAGAGCTACATCGGTTCTAACCTAGGCGCACCAATCTACGTGATGGGTGGTTATAAGGGCTTCCCAGGCCTTGAAGGCGCTTCGTCTGGCTTAATCACGGGTGAAGATGATGGCTACATCAACCTTGCATCTCAAATGAGCTGTTCTGGTTCTGGTAAGCGTTATGTAGAAAGCGATCTGAACGACTACAAAAAGATCTTCGGTATTAGTTACGGTAGCCCAACGTATCGTTGTAACGATGCAAACAAAGGCACGCCGCGTACTTACAACATGGCAAGTGTTTACACTGACCATGATGCTGAGCGTAACGCTGCGATCAAATACCCTGATTACACAAATATCGAAGACGGCATTACCTGCGGAAATGGCCGCAGTATGGCGGGTCGAATCAACTCTTGCTTGTAATCAATACAGCGCCATAACAAGGAGGGCCATGCCCTCCTTTTCAATCTACAAAGAAGTACCGAGCCATGCAACGCAACATCGTTTTATTAAGCATCCCACCTCTAATCGCTTTAGCAATGCTTGCGTATTTTGATCATGCACAACAAACCCCAGATCTCGACAGCAAACCTCAAAAAGCCTTTACCGAACAGCACACACCTATCAATCAGCCTGCTACAAGCCAAGCAGCAAAAGTACAGACATTAACCCTCAAACCTGTAACAGGCTCTCAACAAGATCAAATATCCGTGACCCCTATTTCAGGTATTGAACAAATAAGAGCCATCAAGAATAAAACCGCTTTGCATCAAGCCGTCTTAAAAGACCATGCCTCCTTCACACGCTACCCAAGCAGCAATGTTCGTGTTGATCGATTGGAACGCGACCCAGTGACCATGACTTACGAAACGCATCAACGCACGACAGAAAGCGAAGACATGCGCACATCCATCACTGCATGGACCGATAAAAAATACATCAATCAAGGTCAAGCGCTGACATTGTTCTCACGCATCGATAGTGTTGAGCTACAAGGCTTGAGCAGCAAAATCATGGCGCAAGTGTACTTTAGTGAACAGCAAAACATTCTCATCGAAAATCTTCAGGCACGCCAACAAGACGGTACGTATTACCTCACTATTTCAGAGGAGCAAACGAGCTTATGGCCTTCAGGGATATACAAAGCCATTATCGTGAGTGACATTGACCAACTCTCAGAATCGGTGAGTTTCGTAATCTCTCCACCCGTCATCAGCCTGACCGGTGAGCACCGCGACCGAATTACTGATACAGGCAGTTTATTAGTCGAATTAGAAGTAAACGTTGAAGAAAATGCGCGCTACTACGTTCGAGCCGCACTCTATAGCAACACCAATGACCCGATTGGTAGCAGCCAATTTTCTGAGACCTTAAAGCCGGGCAGACATTGGATACCCTTAGAATATTTTGGTTTGATGATCCGTGACGCTGGAGAACCCGGCCCTTACAACATCTACAGCGTTGAACTTGCACAAGCCGGTGTACCGATGCTTCGCATGCCTATTTCAAAAACCAATATTTACACTTACGGCTATACACTCGACCAATTTTCTGGACAAACTTATCGCGAACAACAAGAACCAGTCGACAGCCTTAAGCCTTAGTCGCATGGAACAGCCTCGATTCGTTGACTTCACTAAATGAGAAATTTACTCTGTTAACACAAAGTAACAATAAAAATCTCTCGCTTTTAGTCGAAGCGATACAAGGCCGTTAAGTTGTATAAAAATGGATAAAAAGACTCTTCTATTCGTTCTGTTTTCTCTCGGTTTGACCGCTTGTGGCGGCGGCTCTTCTAGCTCAAACATCGTCGGATCTGACGCTGATCAACGCATCACGGTGACTTCAGAAGGAATACGAGAAGACGTTGCTCTTAGCCTCTATGTGAATGGCACACCAACAGAAGAAACGGTCATCTCTCGTGATGGGCAATTTGCATTTGAATATTTAGTAAGTGATGGCGACACCTTCGTCGTCAACATTGAAGAACCTTTCCCGTTCGATACCGAGTGTCAATTATTCAATAACGGCCCAGCAACTGTCGGCTCAGCACCTCTCGACATACGCCTTAGCTGTGAGCAACTTGCTTCTGTACGCGGCACGATTTATCTACAAACCGCTTTTCAAACTGACGCTGATATTAACGACATAAACACCGACACAGCAAACAATAATTTCTTTGAAAGAGCGCAAGAAATTAGTAGTGATTTACCCTTTCAAGGCTTCGTATCACGCAGCTCTTTTGACGCGCCCAACGGTAATTACTCAAACTTCCCTGATCGAATAGATTTTTTAAAAGTTAGTTTAGAAAAGGATCAATTAATTAGTCTGAAATCAATAGGCTACAAGGACAGCCTTTCTGATGCAGACCTTGAACTTTATGATGAAAACTTTCAGCTAGTCGGCCGTTCTAGCAATATAAAGGATCAAATAGATTTAGTTACCGTCTCATCTAACGGCACTTACTATGTTGTGGTCGAGGCCGTTGAAGGCGCGGTACGTTACACTCTTAATTTTGCAGCCCCTTCTGGTGGCTCCCGGATTTTTGGAGCAACAGAAAACATCATCCCTAATCAAGCAATCGTGCAGCAACGCGTTAACTTGAACACGCGTACTTCTGCAGCATCGATCGCATCAAGTGTTAATCACTTTGACTACACACGAACGGCGCTCGCCAAATTTAATTTCGAGGAACAACAAGTTAGAACTGCCTCATTTGAGTCATCCGATCAATTAGATAATTTCTTACAGCAGTATCAGCCAAACTCGTACGCATTAAGGCAAACCTTGAAGCGAATAAAAGAGTTAAAGCAACGTGCAGATATTGCGCTTGCAGAACCTAACTATCGTGTAACTAACTTTGCCACCCCGATAGATTCAGCCTACAACAAACAGTGGCACTACCCTCAAATTAATCTAGAGCAAGCATGGGATCTTGAGACAGGTTTTTCTTCTGACGTGATTGTTGCAGTAATAGATACTGGCGTATGGCTTAGCCACGAAGATCTTGTCGGGAAATTCGTACCCGGTTACGACTTCATTATTGATCAAGAGGCTTCACTTGATGGAGATGGACCGGACGATGACCCCAATGACCCAGGTGATCAAGTTTATGACGATGGGAGCTCGTCATGGCATGGAACCCACGTTGCAGGAACAATAGCTGCTAATACTAATAACGATACAGGAGTAGCGGGTGTTTCTTGGGGCGCTAAAATAATGCCTATGCGCGCCTTAGGCAAAGGAGGCGGAGCTATGTATGACATTATTCAGAGCGTAAGATTTGCTGCCGGATTATCTAACGATAGTGGACAATTACCCGACCAAAGAGCCGATATCATAAACATGAGTATAGGCGGTGCTCCATACTCACAAATATTTCAAGACAATATCAACTATGCACGAAATGCAGGAGTGATCATTATTGCTGCTGCAGGTAATGGTGAATATAACTACTCGACAGAAAGAAATGAGGGCGTTACTACACCAGAGTACCCAGCATCCTATGACGGCGTCGTCTCTGTTGGAGCTCTCGAGCCATTCGATTCTTTTACTCAAGAATACAAGCTCGCATCCTATTCTAACTTTGGACCGACGTTAGACCTAGTCGCCCCTGGCGGAGCTTCCGATTCTGACAGCACGAGCAATAACACAAAGATATTAAGCACGTTTGTCGATGAAGATTTTGATACAGGTATTCTCAGCTCTGGTTATGAATACTCACAAGGCACGTCTATGGCAGCACCACATGTAGCAGGTGTCGCTGCACTCATGAAATCAGCTTACCCTGAGCTAAGCCCTGCAGATTTCGACATCCTACTTAGAGACGGAAAACTCACCAGTAACGAAGGCCTTAACAACGGCAACGGTGATGCGTTTTATTTCGGCGCCGGCCAAATAGATGCTAGAAAAGCGGTCACAGCAGCGCAAAGCTTGGTTAAAGAACTAGAAAAAACATTAAAACCGAAATTAGTATTAACAAACTCATCTATCGAGCTAACAAGCTATCAGCTATTCTCACAAGTCTCATTGTTCAACCAAGGCAGCGAATCTAACATTTCGGATATTTCCATTACTGGTAATGACGGTTCTTGGTTGTACATATCTGACTTAAATACCGATTCAAACGGTTTCGGTTCTTATGCAATTTCTGCAGATGCCTTGGGCTTAACTGAAGGACAATACGAGGCTGAAATCATATTTACTGAAAGTAAGGGCTCATCTATTTCTCTCACAGTTACATTATCTATCGAGCCGCTTAATCTCTCCGTTGACGATGCACCTCCGGTATACGTGGTTCTTTTTAGTTCGTTATTTGGTCTAGTTGAACAAACAGTCATGGCAGAAAAAGTAACCGATGGCGTCTATCAATTTGAATTACTGAATGTGCCTCCAGGTAACTACAACCTGTTAGGAGGAAGTGATATTGATAGTAACTATACTATTTGTGAATTCGCTGAAATATGCGGGGCATACCCAGCTCACACAGCCCCAACAGAACTAACAATACAGGACACAGATATCAATAACATCGAATTTGCTGTTCACCTGCTGAATAACGTTAATTTAACTGCCGACTCAATGAATGCAGCTATTTCAAGAACAAAAGCAGCAAACATTGAAGAATAGATAGATCAAACATCAAAGCTGTAAGGTTTTACTCATTTAAGCTAAGCTATTGCGTTGTTAATTCATTCCTCTGACGCATAGCTTGGCTGCACCATTTAATGTTTGATATTTCCGTTTTAGACCACCTTTCTGACCTGAATATTCTTGTTGTTGGCGACGTAATGCTTGATCGCTACTGGCAAGGAGACTCGCAAAGAATCTCTCCAGAAGCTCCGGTTCCTGTTGTTAAAATCAACAATCTTGAAGACAGAATTGGCGGCGCGGCAAACGTGGCACGCAACATTGCGCATTTGAACGGGCAAGTTAGTTTAATGGGGCTAATTGGCAATGATGAAAACGCCGATCGTCTTGAAGCCATGCTCGCAACAGACAAAGTAAGCTCCGCACTTATTCGTCAAGATCAACAGCCAACAATCACCAAGCTTCGTGTCATCAGTCGCCATCAACAAGTGGTGCGTCTTGATTTCGAAGAGCTTTTTGCAGATGCGCATGCGCAAACCTTGAAAGAACAATTTATAGCTCAGATCGATAACTATGATTTCGTTATTTTTTCCGACTACAACAAGGGCTCTTTACGCTATGTCGGAGAAATGATTCATGAAGCACGCAAACGTGGCAAAACAATCTTAGTCGATCCAAAGTCTTCAGATTTATCGGTCTACCGTGGCGCACACGTCATCACGCCAAACCTGAAAGAATTTATTGCTGCTGGAGGTCAAACCGACAGCGAAGAGAGCATTCACGCTTCAGCGAAAGCACTGATGGCAAAATGCGATCTCGATGCCATCCTTCTGACTCGCAGCGAGCAAGGTATGTCGGTCATCACACCCTCCTCAAAACATGACATGCCAACCCGTGTACTTGAAGTCGCTGACGTAACCGGTGCAGGCGACACAGTCATCGGCACCTTGGCCTTAATGATGGCGGCAGGCACCCCTCTTGAAGATGCGGCGCAGATAGCGAATTTAGCAGCCGGAGTCGTCGTGGCTAAACTGGGTGCCGAAACAGTTTCTCCTGAAGAGCTTTACCAAATCGCAAATCGTGTGTTCTTTGAACATCGAGGAACCCGCGAGACCGAAACTTACGAAGAGACATTGCGTCACATAGAGCTTGCCAAACTTGCTGGCGAAAAAATTGTATTCACCAACGGCTGCTTCGATATTCTTCATGCAGGGCATGTACGCTATTTAGAAAAAGCGCGAGCATTAGGCGATAGACTTGTACTGGGATTAAACTCAGACGAATCCGTTAAACGCTTAAAAGGTGAAACACGCCCCGTGAATGGTTATGAAGAACGCGCTACGGTGATCGGCGGACTCGCAAGCGTCGACTGGGTCCTTCCTTTTGGAGAGGTGAAAGGCGATCAATACGACGACACACCTTTCTACCTTATCGAAACAGTTATGCCGGATGTATTGGCGAAAGGTGGTGATTACACCATCGACACGATCGTAGGCGCAGATATCGTCCAAAAAAACGGCGGGCAGGTTGCTGTCATTGATTTTGTAGACGGTTGCTCAACCACACGCATCATCGAAAAAATCCAACAACACGATGACCAATAGTCAGCAAGACGCGCCAAAGTCAGTTTGCGTTCTTAGGCTCTCTGCACTAGGCGATGTTTGTAACGCTGTTGCAGCCGTGCAGGCTGTTCAGCGAGCATATCCTGCGAGCCACATTACGTGGATTATCGGCAAGCTAGAGCATCAACTCGTTCATGACCTGCCCGGCATTGAGTTTATCGTTTTCGATAAACGTCGCGGTTCAACTGCGATTAAGGACTTAAAACAAACTCTTAGCGGTCGTCGGTTTGATGTTTTGTTACAAATGCAAGTGGCAATGCGTGCAAACCGCTTAGCGCATCTGATTCCTGCAAAACGAAAAATAGGGTATGACTTTAAACGGGCCAAAGAAGGGCATTCGCTTGTCGTTAATGAGCGGATACCTAGATTAAACCCAAAGGATGCTCGTCAACACGTACTAGATAGTTTCTTAAGCTTCGCCATGACCCTAGGAGCTTCGGAAGAGGATTGCTACCCTCCTCGCTGGAATATCGCGGTGAGTGATGAAGATAAGCAATTCGCATACAACTATATTCTACCCTCACAACCTACCGCCATTATTTGCCCCGCTGCAAGCAAGCGAGAACGCTGCTGGCTACCTGATCGTTATACTGAGGTGATTCATAGCCTTGAGCGCAAGGGTATAAAAACCATACTGTGCGGCGGCCCTTCAGAACTCGACTACGAACTAGCTCGAGACATCATGGCGCTTACTCGCGTTGATGTAATCGACCTTGTGGGAAAAACGTCATTAAAACAACTCTATGCATTATTAAGCAAAGCCTTGTTTGTTCTCGCACCCGACACAGGACCTTTGCATATGGCTAATGCAGCAGGTCGACCATGTGTTGGTTTATATGCACATTCCAATCCTGCGCGAACAGGGCCATATAACAGCCTAGATTTTGTTGCAGAGCAATATCACGAACAATTGATGCTTCAACAAGGAAAAGGCGCCGACCAACTAAAATGGGGCCTTAGAGTTAAAGGCATTGATCTGATGGCAGACATCAGTACTCAAATGGTTTTACAAAAAATCGACGCCCTACTTTGCGCTAAAGGTTAAGCAAGTATGGATTTGTGGATTTGGCTGCTTGCTGCACTGAGCTTATTTGTCGGATGCTGGATTCAGACTGCATTGGGCTTTGGAATGGCTGTGATTGCCGCACCTATTATTGTCATCCTTAACCCTTTATGGGTTCCCGTGGCACTCACCTTATGCGCGCTATTCTTGAGCGTTCTCAACACCTGGAATCAGCGCGAATACATCGAATATCGCGCCTTAGCGCTGCCTTTTATTACAAGAATCCCCGGTACGATATTAGGTGCATGGTTACTACTTCAACTCGATATTTTTGCCCTTCAACTGTTTGTCGCCGGATGCGTTTTTGCGGCGGTAATCATTTCTTACTATGGCAAGCAGTTTGATTACACCCCAAGACGAATGGGGCTTGCAGCATTTATCAGTGGAATAATGGGAACGACGACGTCCATTGGTGGACCGCCTATGGCCTTAGTCATGCAGCACGGAAAGCCTCAAAACATACGCGCAAACCTGTCGATATATTTTGGTTATAGCTGCACAATCAGCATGATTTCCTACGCCTATATCGGCGTATTAAATCAGCAGCTACTAATAGAAAGTCTTAGTTTTTTGCCGGTATGCCTATTAGGTTTCGTACTTGGGGTAAAAGCGAGGCCATACATCGATGACAACAATCGATTCAGACCATTGCTGCTTAGCTTATGCTCGATCGCAGCACTTATCGCTTTTATTGGCGCGTTACTTTATGAATAGCCTAATGCTTTCTCGAGAGGAAATTTTCCTCTTACAAAGATACCATTACCTCGTGCAATCTCTCGATTCTCTGAATCATAGGCTATGGACTCAACAATAAACTGCGTTCGATTCATGTTCACAACCTTGCCTTCCGCACGCATGATTCCCTCAGAAACAGGACGCGTGATATAGGTCGTGAAAGACGTCGTAAGCACAAACACTTCATCTTCATATGAATTTGCCGCAAAGAATGCTGAATCGTCTAAAATCTTAAAGTAAACCGAACCATGCGTGCCACCAGCAGAATGACAATACTCAGGCTTGAGATCAATTTCGATCGTACATTTGCCCTCTTGGATCTCGATGCGAGGAGGGTAAAAGCTATTGATTGGCGCTGCACGATACATGTTGCAGAGTGCGGCGTAGTGTTCTTGTTTTGTCATGTTGATATTAGGACTCTTGGTAAGCAGCTTGAACTAGCGCAATAAACTTTTTGTTCTGTTCTTTCGCAGTGTATTTGAGGGAAGTTTCTTGATTTTGCCTAGCTACTCTATTGCGTAACGCTTGATCATCTAACAAGTCTTGGACAGATGAGACCCAAACATCTTTATTTAAGCTAGGCAGTGAGAAGCGAAGAGATTCACCCTCCAGTATTTCACTCGCACCAACCATTTTGTGCAATACAACCGGCTTAGAACATGTCATTGCTTCTAATGCGCTCATACCAAACTCTTCAATATGAGCAGGAAGAACGAATACATCTAACATACTGTAATAATTAGCGACACAATCTGTTGATGGTAAAAAATGAACTGCATGAGGATGAGAGTTTATCAACTCCGTATAAGCCGAGCGTTTGCCATTTCCCGCAACCACAATGTGTAAGGGATGATCGAACTGAAGAGACTTAGTAAATTCAAGAAAAAAATCGACATTACGTTTTTTAAAATTTCCGGACGTGATCAATCCAATAACGAAAGCTTCTTCTTCGATATTGAGATTATCTCGAACGTTCGTATCACAGGACAAGACATGATCGGGGTCGCATCCTGGGTACAATACTTCAATATTTTTTCCTTGAAGAGCAAACCTATTTGTAAGATCTTGCTTCATCATTTCTGAGTTACACACTATCGTTTTAAACTGACTAGCACTGAGAACTTGAGTATACAATTTACCCACATCATTTCTCTCAGGTAGAGCCTTCCCCTGGATAACTTCGTGTTCCAAGTGCACGCAATTATGAATAAAACAAATATCAACATCAGCGATATCGCCGTGACCAACACTAACATCTGGTTTAAGATTTTTTATCCAAAGCCCTGCTTGAAACTTAAAAAAAGCTCGCCTAAAAAATCCCTTTAGAGGCCAACGAATTGTTTTCTTCACTCTCGCCATTGTGGAGGCGTGCACAACGGGATTCACTTTTTCCGAAACGACAATACTTTGAATTCCAGCCCGATCTAAAGCCTCTAGCTCTGACCGAACAAGCCTAGATACACCTGATCTTAGATTTTTTAAGTCTTTTTGAATAATAGCTACTTTCATAGACCGTACACTAAAAGTACCAAGACAAATAAAAGCTTCCGATATATATATCGTAAAAAATCTCTGGAGACGATGACTGCAAAGATGGAGGATCACTCGCCAGAACTCGATCACGCGCCACCTTATCGCCATAGGCAAATTCAGTACTGAAACTTACATCTGAAAGAAACATCCACTCCAATCCCAAACCAAGAATATAACCATGTGCAGGCGTAGTCTGGTCATAGCGAGCAAAACCAAAAAAACTCTTGATATAAATGTCGTCGACTACCTGATATTTATAGTCCAACGGACGGAATGAATATAAGTTATCACCATCAGCCTGCGTGAATTGAAAAGCTAAGCCTAGATGATGGTCTTCTTCGTAAACACCATGTACAGAGGCTCCTAACAGCAAGGCCGCATCCCAATCGCTTGTGCTTGCAGGCGCATTATCACCTCCATTGAGCAAGATCTTTACCTGACTTGAGGCTCCACCCGCATTCAAGGAATAAGTG
>NZ_LWFI01000433.1:0-836 GCF_001635735.1 Oleiphilus sp. HI0067 | reverse complement strand
TTCTAAAATTGAGATATTTGAGAATCACAAACGCAGTTCTGAATTAGAAGATTACTGGAGTGCGTGCTTCCGAAACATTTATATCGGCACAAAAGAGGACGTAAAGAAAGTTCTCGATATCAATGGCAAAGAACACACGAGTTTCTGTTACACCGCGCAACAGGGTCGCTTCAAACTAACCCTACCATCTAAACGTGTTCATATCATCGACACCGATAGTACCGTTGAACTAATCGCTGCATACATTGCAGACCAGTGCCTCGCGAAACATCCAAACAACCACTATCTCGTGAAAGCATACGAGGGTGTAGGCAAAGGCGCGATAGCTGAAAGAAAGTAAGCAAAATTTAAACTTTTTAGCCCCTAATTCAATGGGCTGTTTTTAATTGTTGTGCTTTACTAAGTCGCAATAACTAACAACTATCGCTTACACCATGACTTTAATCGCCAGAATATCTGTCTTACTGCCTTTTTTATTAGCTTCTTCCCTGCTTTCGTTTAATAGCTTTGCCGAAGAAACTATTAGCGAAGATGAACAGCCCGAATACACTAAACATAGAGATGTTCCAGAACGATTTATACAGCAACAACAAACTGACAAACTCTCCTTTGTCATTACCCCGCATAGGCGAAACTATATTCTGCCAATAAGCCATCAAGAATCCCCAAACAACGAACCCTGGATAGCAGCTGGTACTTATCGAGATGAACAACCATTTCAACACAATGAAATAAAACTACAAATCAGTTTCAAAGTGCCCTTACTTGAAGATCGCTTATTTAATGACGGCGATGGTATTTATTTTGGTTTCACTTCGAAGTCATTTTGGCAAGCA
>NZ_LWFI01000432.1:0-640 GCF_001635735.1 Oleiphilus sp. HI0067 | reverse complement strand
TGGGCTGTCATGAAATCAGTGACTTTATCTAAGGTAACAGGCTTTGCATAAAAACTGAGGCCAAGATCTTCGGCTTTGATTTGCACGCGCTCCTGAAAATTCGCAGTCAACAATGCGATGCGGACATTTGGACACAATTCCTGAAGTTTAGGCGCGACCGTCAATCCATCCTGCCCAGGCATATTTAAATCTAAGAAAATGCCTTCATATTTCTGCTGCTTGCAAAGCTCTAAGGCAACCTCTGCTGTTCCAGCTTCTGCAACACAAACATTCGCATAGTTATCCTCAATTAGGCTTTTGAGCATAACCCTCGAAATTGCACTGTCATCTACCAATAATACGTGTTTCAACATTTGCTTTACTTCACGTAGCTAATTTGGCGAATTAGTATAGTTGCTTTTCTCAAATTCCAAGGTCGTTTTATGCAAGAAAAGCACTTTATCTGCGCCTTAGACACATTGCAGGGAAAGCAATCATTTGGTTTTCGTGCGCCGAATGTTGAAGGCTTCGTTGTAATAAAAGATAAGAATGTATTTGGATATCGCAATTCATGCCCCCATATTGGCATGAACCTTGAATTCCAAGAGCATCGATTTCTTGATGCCGATGATGCATTCATTCAATGCTCGATGCATGGCGC
>NZ_LWFI01000431.1:0-1164 GCF_001635735.1 Oleiphilus sp. HI0067 | reverse complement strand
AAAGTATTAGTACACGAATGCAATGATGACGCCCTAAGTGTATTGAAAGATGTATGCACAAAGCACAACCTTATTGGTTTAAAGGTTTGCACCGGCAACAACACAATTGGCCTGCGCGACGCCTCTAACGAAATTAGCGAAGTCATGGCATCAAACGTAGATTTAGGTGCTGTATTTTTATCAGAAGCCAAAGATTTAAATGGCGTTAGCGGCTTGAAGCTATGCACAAAGATCCATAGAGCACGCCCTGAACTTCCTATCTTTATGCGTCGTGAACATACCGATAGCATGGATGACCTTCCTCCATCAATTCAAGAAGCTCTAGCTGGCTGCTACCAAGTCGAAGAAGCTGACAAACTCAATGAACTTGTCGACAACTATATCTGCAGCATGTACTACCCTGCAGAGCTTGCTAGCGGTGTGATTGATCTATCTAAGGAAGCATTTGAAAGCATCATTCCGGGAGTAGAAGTACGTAACGATCTACCCTACTTGGTTAAAGATCAAATTATATACGGAGAGCTGTTTAGCCTAATTCCGCTAGAGAGCGACTGGTGCCGTGGCTATATGATGCTTCAAACAACAGAAAACGAAGTATTAGACCTAATTCGATCTGGCGCATCTCATATTGAAAAAACGCAACCAGATTCGCGCGATAGCAACGGCATTCTCAACGAAGCAACAAACCTGATCTGGGGAAGCATTCGCTCACGCTACTTCACAAATGAAGTCAGCAGCGAAGGCCTTCGCACACAAGTCCCTATCATGGTCAACCACCAACGCAAGCACATTTCATTCGGCTCAACAGAACCGCAGTTATGCTTCAAGTTTACTTTGCATGACCCGCAAATGCGCTTCCCGGACATTACTTTATACCAGCGCCTAATCTTCAACTTGAGCTGGTCTCCAGAGAAGTTCGCAGAGAGTGAAAAAGCGGTCGATGAATTCGTTGATAACGGCGAATTGGAGTTTTTTTAAACAATAACTTGCACTTACAGCGAAACAGCTATAATCAAAATTAAGCAGTACTAATAAAATTAAGAAAAAGAAAGGCTTGGCCTTTCAGCAGAAGCAAACGCGAGGAAAGCATCATGGCACAAATACTAGTAGTTGATGATTCAGCAACTGTACGTAACGAAGTAAGCAGCTTTTTAGCCGCTAATG
>NZ_LWFI01000430.1:0-1059 GCF_001635735.1 Oleiphilus sp. HI0067 | reverse complement strand
GGAACTTTATAGCTAAAGCGGAACAAAAATTAGGTGCGCGCATAGAAATTATTTCGGGTTTAGAAGAAGCGCGTTTAATTTATTTAGGTGTCTCACATACATTGGCTGATGACGATGGCCGTAGATTAGTGATCGATATAGGTGGTGGATCGACGGAGTTCATAATTGGTGAACGATTTGAACCACTTGAACGCGCAAGTTTGCACATGGGTTGTGTCTCGTTTAGGGAGCGTTTTTTTAAAGACGGAAAAATAACAAAGATCGGTTTCCATAAAGCTGTTGTTCAAGCAGAGCGCGAAATCATGCCGATTAAGAAAATATATAAGAAGAAGGGTTGGGAGCAATGTGTTGGGGCTTCAGGCTCCATCAAAGCAATTTTTCAAGCGTTAGAAGCAGAAGATGGCATTCAGATAGAGCGACTATCCTATAAGCGATTGAAGACTTTACGAGATCAAATCATTGAACTTGGCCATATTGATAACCTTAACGAGCTAAATATAAAGAAAGAACGCTTAAGCATATTTCCAGCTGGTTTAGCGATCTTAATGGGAGCGTTCAAAGCACTCAAAATAAAAAAAATGGAGTATACACAAGGAGCTCTGCGCGAAGGTTTACTCTATGACATGCTTGGTAGACTTGATCATGAAGATGTTCGAGATAGAAGCATTAGCGCTTTACAACAACGCTATGGAGCAGACATCGCCCATGGTGACTATGTCGCAGACATTACTAAGGCGTTTTTTAGAAAAGCGAAGACAGATTGGCAGATAGATCACCCTCGATATGAGGGTTTACTAACTTGGGCATCAAAGTTATTCGAAATTGGTCTGGCTATCGCTCACAGCCAATATCATCGTCACGGCGCGTATTTAGTGGCGAACTCTGATCTGGCTGGTTTTTCGAAACGAAGCCAAGAAGAGTTAGCCTTACTTGTTAGAGCGCATAGAAGAAAAATTCCCTTAGAAGATTTTGAGCGTGTCGATGAGGCAATACTTAAATTGACGCTTTTATTTCGGATTGCTGTTTTATTCGCATCGGATCGAAAAGTAAGGTCTATCC
>NZ_LWFI01000429.1:0-1202 GCF_001635735.1 Oleiphilus sp. HI0067 | reverse complement strand
TCCTTACGCTATCGCGTATTGTTTTGATTCCCGTTTTCGTGATCGCTTTTTACCTTCCTTATGATTGGAACTATTACGCGTGCGCAGCATTATTTTGGATTGCTGGCGTCACCGATTGGTTTGATGGCTATCTAGCACGTAAGTGGAATCAAATGACGCTATTTGGAGCGTTTTTGGATCCGGTTGCAGACAAACTGATGGTGACGATTTCACTTGCCGTGATTATTGAAGAGTTTGGCGTATGGTGGATAACGATTCCTGCAATTATCATTGTAGGGAGAGAGGTTGTCGTTTCTGCTCTCCGAGAGTGGATGGCGCAACAAGGTAAACACGATAATGTGAAAGTTGGATATATAGGCAAAGTGAAAACAATGTGCCAAATGAGTGCGATTTTCTTTTTGCTGATTGGTGCAAAAATTGAAGCTTCATTCTGGTTTGGTTACGGTTTGATCGTTATCGCAGCAGTCTTAACTTTGTGGTCAATGGTTCAATATTTAGCCGCTTCTTGGGGAGCATTATTCGCAAACGAAAAGTAATTAAAATTAAGTGCTTAAAGGTGCTTGACTCCTTAATTTGATTCGTTAATATATGCGCCTCTTCGCAAGGCAACAGCCTAAACGCGATAAAAGGTTTACGCGGGAATAGCTCAGTTGGTAGAGCACGACCTTGCCAAGGTCGGGGTCGCGAGTTCGAATCTCGTTTCCCGCTCCAAATAAAAATGCCTCGGAAACCCCGAGGCGTTTTTGTTAAAAGGGCACTATAATACACGTGCTTTTTTAAGTAGCGCGACTACAAAGCGCTAAGTACGATTGTACGACCTAAGGTAAAAAGTGCTCTGGATGCAGCAATCCTTGCTCATCGAAAGCACTTAAACACCTTACAAAATGTGGCGCGATAGCAAAGCGCTGAGTACGATTGTACGACCCAAGGTGAAAAGTGCACTGGATGTAGCAATCCTTGTTCATCGAAAGCACTTAAACACCATACAAAATGTGGCGCGATAGCAAAGCGGTTATGCACTGGATTGCAAATCCACGTAGGCCGGTTCGACTCCGGCTCGCGCCTCCACTCTTGATGTATAAGAGTTGGTAGCTCCCCTGCCCGGGTGGCGAAATTGGTAGACGCAACAGACTTAAAATCTGTCGTCCTTCGGGACGTGCCGGTTCGATTCCGGCCCCGGGCACCATTTTTCTTTTGTTTCC
>NZ_LWFI01000428.1:0-684 GCF_001635735.1 Oleiphilus sp. HI0067 | reverse complement strand
TAATCACAGAACTACGGCGGTTTAACATGGCTCATTGTACCATTTCAACGATTTCGGCATTTCGAGATAACTACATTTGGTGTATCCATGACGATTCGACAGCGGTTATTGTTGATCCTGGTGATGCAACGCCAGTACTAAGATTTTTAGAAGATAATAATTTGGATCTTGAAGCCGCACTTGTAACGCATCATCACCCCGACCATGTAGGAGGAATACAAACGCTTGGGACAAACTTCCCAAATCTCCGCGTTATAGGCAGTCCAGAATCACGCTTCGGTGGTATCAAGGAACAAGTCAGAGAAGGAGATTCGGTAATTGCCGGCGGAAACTCTTTCTCGGTTATTGACGTTCCGGGGCATACTCTTGATCACATAGCGTTCGTTCTGTCCAATGAAGAAAGTACGCATCTATTTTGTGGTGACACTTTGTTTTCAGCTGGGTGTGGCCGCTTATTCGAAGGCACCGCCAAACAAATGCACGACTCACTTAGAAAGCTGCAAAACCTTCCTGCCGAAACGCAAATTTATTGCGCCCATGAGTACACACTATCTAATTTAGATTTCGCGTTGTCGCTTATGCCGAATAATAAAGATCTTCAGGACTATCACAATCAATGCACCCTCAAACGTGAGAATAATGAGTCAACAATCCCGACAACGTTGTCCCAGGAATTAAAAATTA
>NZ_LWFI01000427.1:0-870 GCF_001635735.1 Oleiphilus sp. HI0067 | reverse complement strand
CTGGTATTTTACTCGGCGGTTCAATTGGTGCATTGCTGGCAAAACGCACAGCAATGACGTCTATGCCAGAGCTTGTAGCAAGCCTTAACGGCGTTGGCGGCGGGGCATCTCTAGCAGTTGCTGGTAGCACATGGTTAACTGCAATCGCAGCAAATTCAGTGGTAACCGGCGTATGGTCAGCAGCCATCCTTGCTTCGATCGTCATCGGTGCAATAACGCTATCAGGATCAGTGGTCGCCGTTCTTAAGCTAAAAGGAACTATCGGTGACAGTAAGCGCGCAAGACAATGGCAGCTTATTACAGTAGCGAGCCTCGTGGGTATTCTTGCATGCGCAAGCATGATGTTTGGTGAAGGCCAACTGTCTAGCCTTGTACTACTCGCTATTGTCGGCCTCTGCTTGTTTCTAGGTGTCGGTCTAGTACAACCAATTGGTGGTGCCGATATGCCAGTTGTTGTTGCGCTACTTAACGCCTACTCAGGTCTTGCTGGCGCAGCGACCGGTTTCGTGTTGGAAAACCAAGGCTTGATCATCACTGGTTCTCTAGTTGGCGCGTCTGGTCTTATCCTGACTGCAGTAATGTGTAAAGCCATGAACCGTTCACTACCAAACGTTCTCTTTGGTGGTGCATTTGGGCCGCAGGCTGATACGCAGTCGAAGTCAAACGACAGCGAGTTTTATGACGGCAAAGTGAAATACGCAACGCCAGATGACCTTGCACTACTCTTAGACGGTGCGCGCAGCGTTGTGATGGTTCCAGGCTATGGACTTGCGGTTGCCCAAGCGCAACACGCAGTGAAAGAGCTTGCTAACCAGCTTGAAGCACGTGGAGCTAAAGTCAGCTATGCAATACACCCTGTTGCTGGACGTA
>NZ_LWFI01000426.1:0-981 GCF_001635735.1 Oleiphilus sp. HI0067 | reverse complement strand
ACTGACTAAGCGCATTGGTCTGGGGCGTTACGACAGTCTGATGCCGGGCGGTCGTTATCATAACTCGAAGGACTTTATTGGGTTTCCGAGCGTTGGTCCAAATTATATTGATGCCAAGCCAATGGATACTGTTACCCATCCGGCTTTAGCTGATTTCAAAGGCAACTTGTTCGATTTGATTCGTCAAAAAGATGTCTTGCTTTACTACCCTTATCATTCGTTTGATACCGTAATTGATCTTCTGAAAACGGCCGCGATAGATCCGGCGGTTACAGAGATTAAGATATGTTTGTATCGTGCAGCAGAGCATTCGCGCATCGTTGACGCCTTATTGTCAGCAAGACGTAATTTGAAGAACGTAACGGTTGTTGTTGAGCTGCAGGCGCGTTTTGATGAGGCCAATAACATTGCGTGGGCAAATCAGCTAACAGATGGCGGCGTGAACGTAATATTTGGCGTGCCCGGCTTAAAGGTGCATACCAAGCTAATTGCCATAACACGTAAAGAAGATGGTAAACCGCGCATTTATACGCACATTGGCTCAGGAAACTTTAACGAGAAAACCGCCAAGATTTATACCGATTTTAGTTTACTGACACGCAATAAAGAGATCGGCAAAGACGTTGCCAATGTGTTTGATTTTATCAATTACACCTATCGCCGCCACGCCTATAAACACTTAATGGTGTCACCACTTACACAGCGTTCAGGCTTAGTGGGCTTGATCGAAAATGAAATCTCGAATGCCAAATTAGGCAAGCCAGCCGAGATCATTATTAAGTGTAATAACCTCACCGATAAGCAAATTATTGCGCAATTGTACGAAGCATCTAAAGTGGGCGTGTCTGTTCGTATTATTTGTCGAGGAATGACATCGATAGTGCCGGGAATTAAAAGTGTTTCCGAGAATATCGAAGCCATTAGTATTGTCGATAAATAATTAGAGCACCCGCGAGTCTATGTGTTCCATAACGATGGCGA
>NZ_LWFI01000425.1:0-957 GCF_001635735.1 Oleiphilus sp. HI0067 | reverse complement strand
GCTCCTGAAGGGGTGAAAATTCGCGCTGGTGGAATGGTTCGTGAAAGTTCAGTATCTCGTAGCGAAGATGATCTTACCGTTAAATTTGTTTTGACTGACTTCGTTGCCGATGTCGAAGTCAATTACACGGGCATACTGCCGGATCTATTTAGAGAAGGGCAAGGTATTGTCGCTTTAGGGCGGATTAATAATGAGGGTGTTCTCATTGCAGACGAAGTGCTTGCCAAGCATGACGAGAATTACATGCCTCCAGAAGTTGCAGAGGCACTCGAAAAGTCTGGGCATAAAGGTTACGGCGATCAATACACTTCAGATAAGGAATACTAAATGCTACCAGAGCTGGGTCATTTCGCACTGATAATAGGCTTATTGTGTGCCTGTCTACAAAGCATTACACCACTTTATGGTGTAGCGAAAAATTCCCCCGTATGGATGGAAACAGGGCGATCGTTAGCATTCGGCCAATTTTTCTTTATCTTTGTCGCTTTTTTAATCCTTGCAAACGCTTTTGTTCAAGATGACTTTAGCGTTAAGTATGTGGCTGGCCACTCCAATACGCTATTGCCTGTGTACTATAAGATCAGTGCTGTATGGGGTGGGCACGAAGGCTCACTATTGCTTTGGGCTCTTACCTTGGCAGGTTGGACAATAGCGGTTGCCATATTCAGTAAACAATTGCCACGCGAGATGCTTGCTAGAGTGCTTGCCGTGATGGGCATGATTAGTATTGGATTCTTGCTATTTATTTTACTGACGTCTAATCCGTTTGATCGTTTGCTTCCAAACACACCGCTAGAAGGAAGCGACCTCAACCCGTTGCTTCAAGACTTTGGTTTGATCGTGCATCCGCCAATGTTGTACATGGGATATGTGGGCTTCTCTGTGGCCTTTGCTTTTGC
Organism: Oleiphilus sp. HI0067; assembly: GCF_001635735.1. Taxonomy (NCBI): domain Bacteria; kingdom Pseudomonadati; phylum Pseudomonadota; class Gammaproteobacteria; order Oceanospirillales; family Oleiphilaceae; genus Oleiphilus; species Oleiphilus sp. HI0067. Next base: position 58 of record NZ_LWFI01000425.1, on the reverse strand, counting down.
TATAGCGGCTCTACTGGGTGGCAGTCTTGATAGCGCTTGGGCAAGGTGGTCTCGACCT
>NZ_LWFI01000424.1:0-963 GCF_001635735.1 Oleiphilus sp. HI0067 | reverse complement strand
GATCTAGGTCTGCAACAAACATCCCTTCTTGCAGATTCGATACCGCTGTTTTGACACGTTCAACACTCATATCTCGTTCTCTTTACCCGTTAACACGCACAATTCTCGTTATTATGACTCACTCAAAAATTGATACCACTAAAGCCTGTAAGCCTTTGTAACGTATAGTAATTAACGACCCTGCGTTGGGTCACATACCGACGAATGATTCCATAATTGAGGTACGTGCCCATCCTTATCACTACCAGGTACGGTCTTAGTCGAAACCACATAGGGAATACTCGATGGCTTAAGATAATCACGGTTTACCCACTTCCTACCAACCCTTACCTGAGGCTCTTTAGGCTGACAACGCATGATTATCTGGATTTCATCACCTAAATATTTGATCTCCCCAGCCCCTTTCGCGTCGACAACATAAGCACAAGCCTTACCTTTTTCTATGGGTAACGCCCTGTGATCTAGATCTTTGCGCTCAGACCCACAGTAAGCAATCCCTAACTGATCATTAGGGATGCACGCTCTTTGCGCCCGAAAATTAGCATCATAGAAGCGCACAGCGCGCTGCGAGCACTGAGCCTGTAATACGAGAGGAGTTGAATAGCGTTCTCGGGAGTTGAACCCTTGTACGTCAATAGTTTCCCAATGAACACGAAACTGTCTCAACTCGCCTTGCGAGTTCTCTGCCTCAAAAAAACCATAATGCGTTGTGGTTCTTGACGTTGCACAGCCTTGCAAAAGCAAGCTGAAACCGAGCAGAAAGACCGAGAAAATTTTCAATAAAGTCATTTATATACAAACTTTTTGTAGAACTTGTCTTAAGACTAGCAAGGAATACGCATATTGGCCCAGATCAAGACAAGTTATTTACTTGCATAAAAAGCTTGCTTAATGCATTCTCGATATTAAAATTGAAATCGTTCTCATTATTAACTTCATTAAGGATAAACCATGCGTTTTGGA
>NZ_LWFI01000423.1:0-4505 GCF_001635735.1 Oleiphilus sp. HI0067 | reverse complement strand
AAGATTTTAATGGCATGGTTCTTTCCCAACTCTTGGCCATATTGGTCACCCATTTGCTTTGCCTCACTCAAGGCTTCAAAAATCGCCTTCTGCTCTTCAGTTGTATGCAACCCTTCCCAGTTATGCGGCGCCCAAGAGAGATTCTCTGGGCCTGCATACCAATCAATATCAAACGACTCGAGTATATCAATGGAGCCTTGGGAGTATACATAACGAGAGTCATTAACCTTAACGCCTTTCATAACAATATGATGGCCATGCCAACTACCATGCTTACCGGGGGACACGCCTACAGGCTTAGGGTAATACAGAGACGTAAATCAATAAATCATACTTCTTGAGATAGTCAGGAGGGGCGCTATTCCTAAAATCAACATCAAACCAATATGTATATGCTCAAGCCATCCAAAACAGTTCCCTTAGTAATAATCACTTACTCATACTTTCCGTTAAATCTGGGTATTGGTCATTACTTCGGGAGTTAAATACGTTAGATCTACTGAAAGTTCGACCTCAATATAATATCTTACGATAGGATTGTTTATTAACCGATGAGCAGATCAAACAATTTGTTGTTCGCAAAACTAAAGATAAGATATCGAAGGTCTGCTGCGCTAGTACAATAAGGCATCTAACCACTTCAAAGTAGGTGATAGCCCAACATCCGCTATTGTCTAAGCGCGTACTGTAAAATGCATCTTCAATGGTTTCATATAAGGCTTGTTCGTTGCCGATTTCTATAACCGTTTGGAGGGCAGCAGCAAGGTAATGCCCATCGTCAGATAAGATGGTTGTGCGGCTTCCAAGGTGAGATTGCCGTCCTGGCACAGCACTGTCAGTTCGAAAGTGGTCATAGAAGTGCCAGTGATCAATTTTATCGCGAAGTTGGATGATTTCGGGAGCGCGTTGCGGGTCTGAGCTGTGCGAAAAACTCGTTTCGTAGTGTGGAATATGTGTACTAAGAGTATCCCAAGACCGTCCCGATCTAGATTTCAATATCGGCCCATCACGATCGATCAGCACGCGAGCAGGGTAGTAGCGTTCTCCCGCCCATATGCATTCTTTTTTGATTTCGGGATCGAGAGCAAATGCGGAGCGAGATCGTGTCGGTAAGAAGAGAGATATCGCGTAACTAAAATCATCGCCGGCAAAACCTAAGCGAAGACGCGTGCGTTTTGATCTGGGCCTGCCTTGTACTTCTTGCTTGCCACTTTTCATTTGCCAAGTCATGATATGACTGCTTCACGGATTTACGTTGTTTGTGGTAGCGTTCCGCTTGCGAAACAGCCAGCTCCTCAACGTACGTTCGTAATCATCTAACTTACTTGGACTTTTACGGGCTGGATACTTGGGATCAAGTTCTTCGTTGTTGATGTATTTACGCACAGTACTGCGCGAAACTCCGATTCGGCGAGAGATCTCTCGGAAGGGTAAGCCTTCACGGGAGTGTCGCTGTCGAATTACACTTATTAGTGCCACGTTTATCACTCCTAAATCTCCTGCTCAATGGAAGCAGGAATAGGTTTGCACGTGGGTCAAAATTCGATGCAAATATAGGGGGTTAGGGGGTTGATGGGCCAGTTTTGGGTGCAAATCAACACGCTAACTTTGATACCATCTAAAATTTAGAAACTCAATTTGTTAAGGGAAGTTATGAAACTAATCCACGGTTCACTGCTCGCTGGCACAGTACTAAGTACTACCGGATGTATGCAGGCAATGGTCAACTATCAGATGGACCAAGTTAATCAGCAAATTATCATGGAGTCCGGGGCATCAGTCGGCCAACACGCCAACCTAAGTGACCCTAAGTATGTACAGCTAGCTCAAATCTTCGATGAGTACCACAACGTCTACGTCACTAGAAACCTTGATTTCTATAACCTAACTGGTTGGCAATTATGTGACGATACGCGAGAGACCTACAACTCTTACGCTGAGTTTCAGGAAGCAATACAAAAGAGACTGGCTGCATCTGAAGTAAAAAACACAGAGAAAAAAGAAGAGTCAGGTTCATTATTAGCGCAAATGGAAAGTGATGACACGTCAAACGCTGCCGAAGGCTTGGATTACACAAAGTACCTTAGCGATGACCATACCCTCACCTACGCCCCTGCGGGTGATGACTGCGATAGTCCATCGACTCGAGTAGTCAAAAAAACCTCTAGCTTGGCCACTACTATGGAAATCGACCTTGGCAACGGCACCAAAACCGAGTCAAGCTCTAAAGTAGATAATCAATCTACCATGGTGATGGACCTAGCTGACGACTACTCCATCTCTCTCACCAAGACTATCATGGATGTCGAGTACATGAACGACCCTAAATGGGAGTATATGGTTATGAGTACAGGCTCGCCAAATGGGGACAGCAACAAGGCCTATAGCACTTACCTCATCAGCGAATCTCAAGATATGCCGGGTATTATCGATACCGTCGAAACCACCTATTTCCCAGACGGCCGTATTAAACACGTTATTTACAAAGGTAATCGCATTCAAAGCATTACCCGCATAAAAGACTTCAAACGGCACGGTTTACAGGAATACCGCACCAAGTCCCTGGCCTCTATTATGGGTGCAGAAACCTGTTATGACCAAGGTGTAAAAGTCATTTCAGAAAGCTGCGAAACCTTCTAAGTTTTAATCTGCCTTCAGCCGCGATCACGCGGCTGTATTATTTTGGACAAAGAATCATGAAGAATCTTGCCTCTGTGGTGCTATCTGTCACATTGCTCTCCTGTGCCTCGATGCCCAGCGTCAATGAACACGGACAGCCCTATACGGTGCTGCCAAACGAAAGAGGGATCGCTGTATGTGTCGAGGGCGACTGTGAAAACGGTTATGGTAAGATGCGCGCTCCTGACCAATTAGAGATCGAAGGCCGTTGGAAAGATGGCGCTGTGGTTGATGGCTACTATCAAGTTTCCTTCGACGGAAAAACTGTTAAAACCTATTACGATAGAGACGTCCCAAGTGAGGGGTTGTTAGTTTTCGGGTATGAACATGACCGTGATTATTTCATCGGTCAGTTAACACGAATTAAATACCCTTTCCGTGATCTGGATGTCAATTATCCAAGTAAAGGTATTTACCATCATAAAAATGGCGCAGAGTTCGAAGGCACCTTTATATTTTTGCCTTCCATGGGCGGGCCCGAGGGTAACTATAATTCAAACCGATATATATTCCGCAAACACCCTGATACGACAGGCGTGTCCTACCTCGACAATCGTTTTTATCAGGTCCATTTGCTGGGAAACCTAGTGTTCATTGGTGAAATTCGCTACAAAGGTCAGAGCGAATATGGCGTCTACGCCCATGAAAATTATCGAATCGGCACCAAGATTAAACTAGTAGAGGTGAAGGATGGCGATATCTTAACCTCCTTCCAGCAGCAATATCAGGATGACCTCAATTACCTAGCAGAGCTCAAGCTTCGTGAACGCGAGCGCGAAAAAGAATCCGCTTGGGATATCAACTGGGGCATGGTTGCAGCGCTAGGAGCTGGTGTTGCAATGGCCGATAGCTCAAGCCTTAGCGGCAATGCAAAAGCTGAATTCCTTACCGCCTATTCCAAAGACATCATCAGCGGTAGCACCGATAACCTCACTAATCTACGATCAAAATACCATGGCAGTAAAACCACCGACGAAATCTTCGCAGAAAGCCGTGAACAGATTAACCGTATTGCCGAAATGAAGAAGCGCGAGCAAGCAGAGTATAAACAGCATCAAGCTATCCAAGAGCAGAGCAACAATCCTTCTTCTGCTAAAACTGCCGCAATCAAATACAATGCACCAAGTACGGGCGTAAGCAGCTCATCGAATCGTGCTAATACCGCCCACCAGCAGCCAACGAAGAAATCGGTAGCTGGCACAACTTACGTGAAGATTAACAACCAGTGGCAAAAGATTGATTCCCAAAACCGCTCAAGCGCTCAAGATAGCCAGACCAATAGTCAAAGCTATCAAGGTGGGCATGGCACCAATAATAGCCCATCACAACAACAAGTGGCTAGCGAGACCCAGTCTTCCTCTGCCACCACTTCCAAGCCACAAAAGCCCAACAAGCCACAATGTATGCCTGAGGACGAGCATGGCGTACGAATACCTGCCGCCGGCATTCCTAAAAACAAGTGGTGCTACATCTATACTCTGCAACGACCCCTAAGCTGGACCGATACTGATATTAATAATTCGCCGTTGGGCTTATTTGGGTACGAATCCGGCAGCCTAGAAGGAGCTAGAAACCAGGTAGAACTATCAATGGCGACCAAAGCGAAGGAAATCTGTAAAGCTGAAGGCTACGACGGCATTTATGATGATGATTACCGCTTTGGTGAACTCATACACTGGTCTGAAGTTGATTGTGAAGAAAAAGTACGGTTGGGTTCGACGTTCTACTTTTGCCGAGGCGATGCCACTTATCGTTGCGGCGCTAAGCGTCAGAAGTAAACACAAAAGCCTTCTTTGCTGCATCGCACTCGCCAGAACTGCATGGGG
>NZ_LWFI01000422.1:0-660 GCF_001635735.1 Oleiphilus sp. HI0067 | reverse complement strand
ACGCTCATCCCATGGCGTATTAGTAATTTCAGCCAATATCGAAGTTAGCTGCTCATTCTCATCAAAGCAGTAGTAAAAGCTAACAGGGTTAAAAATCACCCCGAAATAACGAACGTTCGCAAGTAGGCGAACTGACTGGATAATTGGAGCTTGTCGCTGGTTCAACGTGTAAAAGGCATTTACTTTTCTAATGACACATTGCTTTAAATCGTCATCTTGATGATCAGCACTCTGATTGAAGTAATCGCTACGATCAAAGCTCGCGATACCAAGCTTTCCTAAACGAAAGAACCAGAGTTTTTTGGTTACCTCATCAATCTCGTCTAAATCGAGATACCACATAAACATACTGTACTTAAAAGCATGTGAAATCGGCTCGAACCTACGATGCCGAATGTGGCCATGATATAGGCAACTCTTCAACTCACGCGTTGACATTAGAGATGAATCCCAAAGCGCTCAACGACACGCAAGGCGCTATTCACGCCGTCTTCATGGAAGCCATTCAACCAATACGCACCACAATAGTGAGTACGGTTCACATCGCTAATCTCAGAGTGTCTACCCTGCGCAGCCACCCCGTCTTGAGTAAAGACCGGATGTGCATAGTTATATCGTTCAATCACCTTAGACTCATCTATTTCGTCGCTGCGATTAAGC
>NZ_LWFI01000421.1:0-1481 GCF_001635735.1 Oleiphilus sp. HI0067 | reverse complement strand
TAACGGGAGTTATGACAGGCGGTGGTACCGTCGATGAGCCAATTGCTCGCCATTCTCGAGATCGAAAGAAAATGGCAGTTACGCCTTTTGGCAAGAATGCCGTGACGCATTATCGCGTGGTTAAAAAATTCGATCACCATACGCATATTCGTGTGAAGCTAGAGACTGGGCGTACGCATCAAATTCGTGTTCACATGGCGCACATTGGTTATCCGCTTGTTGGTGACAGAACATACGCAGGACGTTCGAAAGTGCCGGCGGGAACGAGTCCTGAATTCAAAGAAGCATTGAAAGCTTTCCCTCGTCAGGCGCTGCATGCAAAAAAACTCACTTTGATTCATCCTTTAGACGAAGAAGAAGTGAGTTGGGAAGTAGACCTGCCGCAAGACATGCAGCATTTGTTGGCGCTTGTCGCAAACCTTGATGATGTCGGTGAGTGAAGACTCGATTCAACTTCGCGAGATGACTGCTCATTACTGTAGATATTTTTCTTAAAAGGAATCGTTTGTGTCACTAGATCTCATTCAGCCTAATTGGCCCGCGCCGAAGAACGTGCGTGCTTTTGTTTCGACTCGGCTCGGCGGTGTAAGTAAAGCGCCATATTATTCTTTGAATTTAGGCGGTCATGTTGATGATGATCCTGAAGCAGTGCAAGAAAATAGAGAGCGCTTTGCGCACGCGGTTGGGCTTGAAGCTGAGTCGATTGCTTGGTTAGAACAAGTGCATGGCACGGATGTTCTAGAACTGAATGAAGTGCCATCAGGTCTTTTAAAAGCGGATGCCTCCACAACAATGCGATCGAATCTAGCTTGCGTTGTTATGACTGCGGATTGCATGCCTTTATTAATGTGCGATTCGGCAGGTAAGCGTGTTGCAGCCGTGCATGCTGGTTGGCGCGGCATGGCTGATGGCGTGATTCAGGCTGCCTTATCTAAGTTTGATGATGCGAGTGAGGTGATGGTGTATTTGGGACCGACCATTTCTCAGTTAGGGTTTCAGGTTGGCGCTGAAGTAAAGAATCAGTTCGTATCGATTGATGCTGACTTTGATGCTGCGTTTTTGCCAGAGAACGAGAGCGACAAACTCATGTGTAATTTGTATGCGATTGCTCGAATGATCTTACGAAAGGCAGGCGTTAGCAAAGTCTACGGTGGAGGATTTTGTACCTTTGCTCAGTCCGAGCGTTTTTATTCTTTTCGTCGAGATGGGCATGTATCGGGGAGAATGGCCTCCCTCATTTACTTGTCATAAGCCAACAGGCTTAATCAAGTCTTAGATTATCAAAATACAGTGAGAATCCTTGCTCCGGTTTTGCTGAGAAAAGTGCAAGGCTCTGAATGTGTTTCATATCCATTGCTCTCCCTTGTGGCGCTTCACTTATTTCGGAAAGTCGAATCGATATTTTGTTCACGCCTTTTTGTATTTCGAAGCTGCGATTGAAGCGATCAACATACTCATGGTTATGTGTTTTGTCGTGTATT
>NZ_LWFI01000420.1:0-920 GCF_001635735.1 Oleiphilus sp. HI0067 | reverse complement strand
TCGCTATACAACTGATTAAACGAGTTGTTCGACATAAAATTGTTATAGTTGAGGTCAAACACAACCAGCATCTCATCAAGAGAGTCAATGACATCTTCTACTCGCTCTTTTATTTTTGTTGTCGTAAATAGTCCCTCAATTAGCTGATTAAACGCGTTGCGCAACTCGGTAATTTCTGAAGATTCATTCTCACTTTCAGTGAGTAGCTTAAAGTCATCTTCATGACGAGATTCTACGATTTTACTTTTCAAGAGATTAATAATGTCGCTCGCTGTTGTGCTTGCTAGCCCAATTGCGTTTACAAGTGCAATGACAACGAGCGCAAAGATGCCAAGCATAAGGCCAACAACCCAAGCCGCATCTTTATACACATCTAAGTTGGATTGGATGACTGAGAGTTTTAGCGTACCAAGAATATGTGATGTGATGATGCTGCCCATCCCAGAGTCATCAGTTACTGGCCCTGAGCGATATATAAGATCTTCGTTTTGACGCAGTTCAAGAGAATAGTCTTCAGTATCAAGTTGGATTACGTCAGATAACTTCTCAACGTAAAGTACTATAGCCCCTTCGGGGGTCGGGCCATAAATCACGGGAAAAGCTATAAATATCCCGTTCTTATCGACAGATCTAAAGTGTAAACCATCTTCTAATGTTGAGCTCTTCCAGTCGTACATCTGTGACTTGTTAGCAAAGTACTTATGGTTATTACCTGTAATGAGCTCTCCTTCGAAGTCTGTAAAAACAATACTGAAATTTGATTTGTCGCCAATGAAGTTTATCGGCTGTAGAGAGCGGAAAAATACGGGAAGATACGATTCTCGATTACTAAAATCGATCAGACTATTGATGATTAAGTCGTTACGAGCGAGTGATTCAACTTGCTCATCGAGACTCGATAGCCGTTCATTAAGTCGCTT
>NZ_LWFI01000419.1:0-1441 GCF_001635735.1 Oleiphilus sp. HI0067 | reverse complement strand
ATTGGTACTGACTTAAAGTCTTTTATCACTGGGGGCTTAGTGTATAATACCCCCACTTTTTTTGCCTGATCTTTCTTGTGAGATCTTAATCAGTCGATATAATTACTGAAGGTCAGGTTGGCGAAATAATAGAAGAATAAAGCCGCAGTGAATGGCGAATTTATTAGAGTGAGCGCGCAAATTATGAATAAGTTGTTTAAGGGGTTGGTAGTTGCATTAGGTCTAAGCAGCTCTGCATTTGTTTCTGCTGAAGTTGTAGGCGATGTGCAAGCTGGTAAAGACAAGTCTGCGGTATGTGCTGCATGTCATGGTGCAGATGGTAATAGTGCGGCGGGTAACTTCCCTAAGTTAGCAGGTCAAGGCGAGAGATACTTGCTAAAGCAAATGTATGATCAAAAAGAAGGTCGTCGTGTGATTGTTGAAATGACGGGTCTTTTAGATGGTTTTAGTGACCAAGACATGGCAGATGTTGCAGCGTACTTTGCGGCGCAAACAACAACAGTTGGTCAAGCGGATCCAGAATTAGTTGAAGAAGGTCGCGCTCTTTACCGTGCCGGTAACCCAGCTACTAAAATGGCAGCATGTATCGCTTGTCACGGTCCTTCAGGTAAAGGTGTTGAGGCGGCAGGTTTCCCAGCGCTTAGCGGTCAGCATGCTGATTACACGATTGCGCAAATGAAAAAATGGCGTAGCGGTGAGCGAGCTAACGACGGTGATGCGCGTGTGATGCGTTCAATTGCTGCACGTATGAACGATCGTGAAATTGAAGCGGTAGCGAGCTATATTTCAGGTCTTTCTGAGTAATCGCTTCTTCATAGATTTGAAAACCCGAGACATCTACATCTCGGGTTTTTTTATGTCCGCAATATCATTTGAAAGCTAGGGAACTGTGACCTTTGTTTTCTGTCTGACAAGTTTAATCTAATAGTCATCTAAGCTTGCTTGAGTACGTTCAAGGGCAGGCCTATTATCTTTCGGTTATTGCTAAACACTTGTTATGAGGACACTTCATGTTTCAATTTCGTATTCTAAGCGCGCTTATGCTTGCAGCTACCATGCTATTCAGCGTCGCGACTTCCGCTGCCAGCTTGTGGGAGAAAGGTACACACTACAAAGAATTGCCATTCCCAGTTAAGACTGGTGACGCTTCTAAAATAGAAGTTGTAGAGGTGTTTTGGTACGGCTGTCCTCATTGTTATGAATTCAACAACGATCATCTTCCGCAATGGGAAGAAAGCTTCCCAGATGATGTTGATTTCCGTTTGTTGCCAGCAACGTTCCCAGGTTGGGTAACGCACGCGGAAGTATTTTTTGCAGCAGAGGAGCTAGGTAAGATCGAAGAGATGCACCAAGCTTTATTTGATGCGATTCAAGGTGCTCCTAAGAAATATCAAGATCGTGATGATTTTGTAGAAATTTTTGAAAAGCACGGCGTATCAGA
>NZ_LWFI01000418.1:0-1076 GCF_001635735.1 Oleiphilus sp. HI0067 | reverse complement strand
CGTTAACAAATGAAGTATTGCATGGTATCTAGCCAATAACTTAGCTCTGCAATTGTATAACTCTTCCTCGATCGAGATGGCTACCATTTAGTCTGCCGGCAGCCCCACGAACCCAGCCTTAGAATCTAAAGCTAGTATCCGCATGTTGCTTTAAGAGCTTGGTGATCTCTGGATTATTTTTGAGCTGAGCTAAGTCAAGCAAATAGTCTAGCTCCAGCTCTTTGAGTGTTTTGTCGAGCAAGGCTAGCCTCAGTTTCTCTAGCTCACCATTGGCGATCATGGTTGTGATTGCCGACATTTCGTTGATACCCATTCGTTTATTGTTTGAATTTGGCATTCGATGCTCCTTATTACGCTATCCACTCTGCTTTTATACATTGAGGTTCAATGGATCGGTTTAAAAGGTTTCTTTGTTTGAATGATAAAATTTAATAATTATACTGTTTGTATATACAGTATTTGTGATAGTGTATTCACACGAATTAAAAATAGGAGCAAATCATGGCGATCATTACGCGTTATGTGGTTGAACATAAAGGGGTTGAAAAGCTAGTGACGACAGACAAAAGAGAAGCAGATCGCTACGACAAGATGCTAGATGTAGCAGACAACCTTGCTACTTTTATACAAGCTAAGGGTGTAGATATTGATGATGGCTTACTGGAAGATCTGTCTGTTTTGCTGTCTAAAAACAAAGAGAAGGTGGCAAAACTATTTAAGGGAGTTGATGCCGAAAGTTTGCTTGAAGAAGAAAAGGCAGAAGTTGTAAAGCTAGAAACAAAGCAGGCTTGATTTGCATCGTGAGCACGTGACCGCGAATACGTGAAACAAAAGCGGTGCTCAGGATTCCAATCAAACCCTACTGGTTTTTTAGAGAAATAATAGACCGCTGTATAAGTAGGCCATGACGAGGTTGAAAGACAGCTTAGCGCTCACGCCGCGCTCGCTTGGTAGTCTTTCATGTTTGATTGATGTAACCACTGCAGAATATCGTCAGCGATGTCCGGCCAGCAGCTTTCAGCCTGATAGGTGTGGCTTAGGCCTTCGTATATTTTTATATCCGCGCCGAGTTGATC
>NZ_LWFI01000417.1:0-997 GCF_001635735.1 Oleiphilus sp. HI0067 | reverse complement strand
GCTCTGCAGCAAAAGATTGATGCCTTTTATATGAACTTGGCGGAAGGTTTAGATTGGGATCAGGAAGAGGGCGCATCAGAAAGTCGATATCGGTTTACAGATGGAATATTGCCCAATGAGGTGAAAGAACAGGCCTATAACATCAAACTAGATTTTGCATCGCTATGTCGTTATCTCGATGAGATTCGTGCTGAACTAAATCGTAGTGTGGACGAGAAATCTGACTGTGGTTTGAATAAAGAAGAGGCAGAGCAATGGTACCCAGTGATCGGTTCGCACTTTAACCGTGCCGATGGGCACTATGCTTTGTGGCAGTTCTATTCAAAAGATTCTAAGCCCGATGATCAGCCAGATGCGCGATGGGCGACCTTGCGTGACTATGAAAATGGTTCAGACATCTATTTGTTTGGCAGCCCACTGAGTGCAGGAGGCTTATTAAATGTTGCGCTTTGGAAGCGTGCTTACGGCGCCGTGTTGACTTCTGCAACACTCACTGCACTCGGAAAGTTTGATCATTTACGACACAAGGCAGGGCTTCCTCAAGGCTCGGTGTATCATCGCGTACCAAGTCCATTTGATTTTCAGCAAGCGGGTCTATTAAGAGTACCGCCGATGCGTTCATTGCCGAATCAAGCACAGGCGCATACGCAAGAGTTGATCGATGATCTTGAAGATTGGATCGAAGATCATAAAGCAGTGCTTGTGTTGTTCAGTTCGCGCAAGCAGATGAATGACGTGTTTTACGGAGTCGATCGTGACTTGCGTGAAGATATGTTGACCCAAGACGATATGGGTAAGCAGGAATTGATTCAGCTGCATAAGAAAAAAATAGATCAGGGTAAGCGCAGTATTTTGTTTGGTCTGGCGTCACTTGCCGAGGGCATCGATTTGCCAGGTAAGTATCTGACGCATGTTGTTATTGCCAAAGTGCCGTTTGCTGTGCCGAATGATCCTTTAGAGCAAGCGATTGCTGAGTGGATTGAAAGTCAGGGGCGTA
>NZ_LWFI01000416.1:0-861 GCF_001635735.1 Oleiphilus sp. HI0067 | reverse complement strand
GCAAAATAATATGCCAAATAATACTTGGGGATGGGTCAAGTGGGGTGAGGCGAATCTCACTGCTGGTAATTATGAGCTTGAGGTCGCATACCGTGAAGGTGGTACCTTGATGGATCAAATCCTTGTTACTTCGAATACAGATACGCCAACAGGAATAATGACTTTGGTGGATCCTAGTGCATTAGGTGATCGTCGAGAGTGTTCGGCATCAACACCTTCTCACTATCTTGAGTTTGCGCGTAATCCTGAAAGATATCGTATTGGAGAGAGTTCAGGTTCTGACTCATTGATTGAATCTGGAAGATCGCTTGCTTTCGACGGTGCTTGTCTCACGCGCTATCAGATTGGTAAAACGCAAGCTGATGGTGAGGCATTTATTAACGGTGCGGGCGTTACACGTACTGTATTGGAAGAAAAGCAAAACTTCGCGAATTGGTTCCAATATTATCGTCGTCGTCACCAAGCAATGCGTGGTGGCTTAGCAGCAGCGGTTCAGGGTATTAATGGTATTAAAACAGGCATGTTCTGGATTAATAACAGACGTACTGTTGGTTCTGCACAAATGAAAGATGTTGGTGTAGGGACTGAACTTGGTACCTTCTTAGACGAGCACTACACGCGAGTGAATGCGGGCGGTACACCACTGCGTAGCGCATTGAATCATGCTCGCAATCAGTTCAAGAGCACAACCGGCCCTATAACCAGTGAGTGTCAGAAAAACTATACATTGTTGTTCACAGATGGTTTTAATACCCAAAACACAACAAGCGAAGTTCAGTCTGTGCTTAATGACGGTATCGGCAACCAAGATGGTTCTGCGGGTGCCCCTTATCAAGACAGTTACTCAACGACACTCGGCGA
>NZ_LWFI01000415.1:0-631 GCF_001635735.1 Oleiphilus sp. HI0067 | reverse complement strand
GTTTTTCCTGACGTGTCATCCAATCGAAACTGCAAATCTCGCTGTACCGATTGAACATATTCATTTAGATTCGCGACCGCTTGCTCTACTTGCTCTGCACCCTGCTCGGCAACATCAGTTAGTTCAGAAGCGATCTCATCCGCTTGACGATTTGGTGCTGAATCCCCTGCAGTCGTTTTTGCAGGAAGCGTTACCTCTGAAGCTCCCTGCCTCAAAGCGAACTCAGTGTTTACGAGTTTAACGTCATTCATAATTGCACCCTTATCCTTAGCTTAAGTTTAACCTTAGTGGCACAATGATTTCTGCCACTAAGATCAAAAAGTCCTTAGCTTCTTATTACTGAAGAAGTGAAAGAACCTGCTGAGGCCGAGCATTAGCCTGAGCCAATACTGAAATACCGGCCTGCTGAAGAACCTGCGCTCTTGAAAGCGCAGCCGTTTCTGCTGCGAAATCCGCATCTTTAATTCGACTTGATGATGCAGAGAAGTTTTCAATCGCAATCGCGTTAGCAGAGATAACGTTTTCAAAACGCGTCTGAATCGAACCAAGTTTCGCCCGCTCTGCGTTCACAGTGTTAATTGCATTATCCACTGCGGCAATCGCTGCTTTAGCACCATCAGCTGTAGAAATA
>NZ_LWFI01000414.1:0-953 GCF_001635735.1 Oleiphilus sp. HI0067 | reverse complement strand
ATCGTATACGTAAAGTTAGCTTGACCGTTGTAATCGCCATTTGGTGTGTAAACAACATTCCCTGCATCATTAATCTCGACGGTTCCATGGGTATTTTCTGAGGGAGCTACACTTACAAGCGATAAAGCATCACCATCAATATCGAAGTCATTATTTAGCAGATTTTCAGGAGTTAAAGTTAGAACACTATCCTCGCCAACGGTGATCAAAACTTCAGTTATATTCGGTGAGATTTCAACTAATTCATCCGTGAGATTAACTGAATCATCCATATTCTCGGTCAAATTTAAGCTATGCGTATTTGTAATTGCACTGCCATCTGGCTGAATAGACGTGACTTTTATCTCTTCGGTTGAAACACGAGAAATCGTCATGTTCTTAACTACATATTGACCACGGCCGCCGACTGTACCAAGCTCGAATTTAGCTACGGGCTGATCTGTAGTGAAAGAGTAACTATCCTCTAGATTTCCACTCTCTCGAAAACCACCTTGTGAATCAATTAGATTGCCGTGTGTATCATACGCACGGATCACAACCTGAGTAGCCTGGTTATTGTTCGCATCAAACCAACTTCCTAGACCGCTTAATTCGAAGGTCACATGGTTGATCTCATCACCTGAGATCTCGACTGACATAACGTCTTTATCACTTAAACCATTATGGCGGGGATCTCCAATACCGAGACCAATATGAGTGTCTTGAGAATTATAAGCTGTAACATTACCGTTGCTCATGGATGTTACGACTGTCAAATCACCCTGAATAAAAGTCGCAACGCCATTATTGATTGATCCCCAATCCTCTGGTTCTGCCGTTGAATCTTCTGGATCAAATGTTCCAATGAAGACGTCCATACTATTATCTGTTGCACCATCATTTGGAACATACTGCAACTCTGTATCGGCTGAATATTCAACGCCAACGATCATATCATGCCAGTTACCATCGGC
>NZ_LWFI01000413.1:0-771 GCF_001635735.1 Oleiphilus sp. HI0067 | reverse complement strand
GGACACCGCATGGGAACAGCCGAGATAGAGAGCGCGCTTGTTGCTCATNGCGCTGTTGCTGAAGCGGCGGTTGTTGGTTTTCCGCATGACATCAAGGGGCAGGGCATCTACGTCTATGTTTCGATGATGGCAGATGCTGATTTGTCTGATCTTACTGCACTTGTGAGTGAGCTCAAAGATTGGGTGCGTAAAGAGATTGGCCCTGTCGCAACACCAGATTTGATCCAGATCTCAGGAGGTCTTCCTAAAACGCGTTCAGGTAAAATTATGCGTCGTATTCTGAGAAAAATTGCAGCGAATGAGTATGACAGTCTTGGTGATACGTCTACGTTGGCAGAACCAAGCGTTGTCGATGTCTTGATCGACGAACGCCTGAATCGTTAGACCATACTACTTATCGAAGTTTGAAAGAGAGAGCCATGCGCTCTCTTTTTTATTTAGTAATTTCTGAAGTTGGGTGATGGCATCATCTTGTGACGTTTGATGCTTGCTTACCATAATCAAGTTTGAACCTTTTTTCTTTACACGCTCTGTGTAGAAAGATCTAAAGTTGTCGATAGTGATTGCTTCGATCGCATCGATCATTTGTTCTTTGCTATCAAACTTGGCAGCTTTCTTGTCTATCTCGCTCCAGTATCGATTGCTTCGCTGCCCAATATTGGTCTCTTTTTCTTCTAAGCGGGAGATCACTGCTTTTTTATAACGAGCGAATTCTTCTTCTGAAAGCGAATTAATACGGTCAACTTGAGCGTTCAGAAATGTTCGTGTTTC
>NZ_LWFI01000412.1:0-2301 GCF_001635735.1 Oleiphilus sp. HI0067 | reverse complement strand
CTCAAATTCCACTGCAGAGACTTGACCTTGAGAATTAGACACCTCTTCTACAACCCAGTTGACGGGACGACCGTTACCTGGATTTAGTTCAGGACTAACAAATGCTTCCTGAATCGCTGAAGGGTATCGAGACTGATAATCTGATATGAATTGTGTTACGACAGCATTTGAAGTTGCGTGACTCGTTAACAGTTCGTTAAGGCGCCAATTATACAAAGCATCTTTTTGCTTAATTAAGTCAACTGCATCAAGTGGCGTAACAACATCATTGCTCAAAGTTAGCAATGCTGCTTTAAGATCTTCATTACCTTCATTTTGATACGCTTGAAAAACGATGCGATCTAACTCAAAAATATCATCAGAATCATCAACCTTAAGCTCTAGTTGAACCAAATTACGCTGCGCTACGAGATCTGTACGAAACCAGTTATTTTCTTCCGCCTCATCAAACAGGTCATCAATCCGCTTAGCGACATCAGTCTTAGAAAGCACTGACAATTCAATCGCATTAATGTCTTCTAAAAGAAGCTGCCAACCTTGTGATTTGATGGGATTTTCTTCTCGCGACGCAAAAACATTGGCGATACTTTTTACTTCCGAGAAGCTAATTTCGCCATCATCTTCATCTAATTCATCATCTAAGCGAGAAGTAACTGTAGGAACAGCAGCAACAAGGTTTTTAAGCTCTGACAGAGTTGCATATTCCGATAAGATATTTTCAACGTACTGTCTGTGATACGCATTAGTCTCGTTACTAATGAAATCATTAAGGATCGTTTCTGCATCCACGACAGAATTAGCCGCATTAACATTAGAAACCAACTGATGTATCTCACCAACTAAAGCATCACGAGCCGCTAGCTGCTGCAGTAAACTATATACCTCTCCGTCAGATAGCGTCGTAAACTCAATATTTCCATCGTTATAACGAACACCCCAATCGTATAACTGATCAATAAAATACTCGAAAGCATTTGTTAGTTCGCCAAAAGCCCCCTCTTCTAAATCAACCTTGTAGAAGTTTACTCTTGCCCCGGCCATAGGACCTTTTACAACATTCACGTTAAGGCTAAGATCTGCTTGACGTACCGGCGCTTCAACCTCATCACTTAGTGGAACAACGTCAGAACTCCCACTACCACATGCAGCAAGCACAAAAGATAAACATGAGATAAGACTAATTTTTTTAACGCTGGTAAAGCTTAGAAGCATGAGGAAAGTATGGTCCATTCACTTACATAAAAAACTTCTCCAATCATGGAGAAATAGGCTTTTGGCATGGTACAAAATGCACCAAGTAAGAACAATGAACGAGGGATAGAAGCGTGAACTATTAGACGCGTTTAAATGAGGAAACGAGACCTAGATCATTACTAGGTCTCAAGCATGAAAAACAATGTTAAAAAATACGATTTAAGCCGTTCAATGCAGCCACTCGATAAGCTTCCGCCATTGTCGGATAATTAAAGGTCGTATTAATGAAGTAATCGAGGCTATTCGCCTCTCCTTTTTGGTTCATCACAGCCTGCCCAATGTGCACGATCTCTGCCGCTTGGTCACCAAAGCAATGAATTCCCAATATTTCTTTGGTATCTCGGTGAAACAATATCTTCAACATCCCAACCGCCTCATCTGTAATTTGGGCACGGGCTAAATCTTTAAAAAATGCCTGCCCCACTTCGTAAGGGACCTTGTCTTCAGTCAATTCACGCTCAGTTCGACCTACTGAACTAATCTCTGGAATGGTGTAAATGCCAGTAGGCACATCATTGACGAATCTAAAGTACTGATCCTCTGACATTGCCGCAGCCGAAGCACGACCTTGATCGTAAGCAGCACTTGCCAAAGCCGGCCAACCTATAACATCACCCACAGCATAGATACCCTCTACTTCAGTTCGATAATGATCATCGATCGTAAGCTGCCCTCTTGAGTTAGGCTTCAAGCCAGTGTTTTCGAGCCCCATATTATCGGTATTGCCACTACGCCCATTACACCAAAGAAAAGCATCCGCTCGAATTTTTTTACCCGATGCAAACGTCACCTCTACCGCATTATCAGTACCGACCACAGACTCATATGTCTCATTATGACGAACTAACACACCGTTATTGCGCAGGTGATAACTCAAAGCATCAGAGATCTCGTCATCTAAGAATGAAAGTAACTTTTCACCGGGGTTGACCAGGTCTACTTTTACACCCAAGCCTGCGAAGATAGACGCGTATTCGCTACCGATTACTCCGGCCCCATAAATAACGATCGTTCTAGGCGTATGACTTAAGGTAAGAATCGAGTCAC
>NZ_LWFI01000411.1:0-1041 GCF_001635735.1 Oleiphilus sp. HI0067 | reverse complement strand
CTAACGCTGAGTAACAAAGATCAGATAACAAAAAGCCGTACTTTTATTCAAAGTACGGCTTTAACAGAACATTCGATAATCTTCTAGCTATACATCTAGGTTGGTGACTTCTAGAGCATTAGATTGAATGAAGTCACGACGAGGTTCCACTTCATCACCCATTAGCGTTGTGAATATCATATCAGCTGCAACGGCGTCTTCGATATTTACCTTCATCATTCTGCGAGTGTCTGGATCCATTGTAGTTTCCCATAATTGATCTGGGTTCATTTCACCCAAACCTTTATAGCGTTGGATCGATAATCCTCTCTGTGCATCTTTCATAAGTAAATCAATGAGAGAACCGAAGTCTTTCACCGGAATATTCTTTTCACCCTTCACCACAAATGCATTGTCTTCTAATAAACCAAGTAAGGCTTCAGCAGTTTTCACAATAGCTAAGTAAGAACCTGATTCAAAGAAGTCTGATTTGAATATATATGGTGTCGAAATTCCATGAACATAAGCTTCGATCTTAGGTAAGAACAATCCTGTTTCTTGATCAGCAAAAACTGATGTCACGTAGTTTGTACCGGTAGATGTGTCTAGACCCAAATTCTCAGCCAATGCATCAGTCCAAGTTTTTACTTCATTCTCATCTTTTAAGTTTTCAGAAGTAAGGCCTTTGACTTTCAATAATGCTTGAAGGACTTTCTCAGGGTACGTACGAGACAATCTTGAAATCGCATCTGAGGCAATACGATAATCATTTACTAAGGCTTCTAATGCCTCGCCAGTTAAAGCAGGAGCATCTTCATTTACGAATAACTGTGCACCATCTAGCGCTGTTTGCGTCAGATAAGCTTCTAAAGATTTCTCATCTTTTAAATACTGTTCTTGCTTGCCTTTCTTCACTTTATAAAGAGGTGGCATGGCGATAAAGACATGGCCTCGCTCAATGATTTCACGCATCTGCCTGAAGAAGAAGGTAAGCAATAAAGTACGGATGTGTGAGCCGTCAACGTCAGCATCGGTCATAATAATGATGCTATGGTAACGAAG
>NZ_LWFI01000410.1:0-1352 GCF_001635735.1 Oleiphilus sp. HI0067 | reverse complement strand
TCTCTTATTGGTCACTCAGGTTGTGGTAAATCAACGGTACTGAACATTGTTGCAGGCCTGCATCAAGCGACAACTGGCGGCGCTATTTTGGATGGCAAAGAAGTGAATGAGCCAGGCCCAGAGCGTGCAGTTGTATTCCAAAACCACTCTTTATTACCTTGGTTGAGCGTTTACAAAAATGTTGAGCTAGCGGTGAAACAAACAAGTAACGGTCGCAGTAAGGCTGAGATGAAAGACTGGGTGCATCATAATCTTGAATTAGTGCACATGACCCATGCCTTGGATAAATTACCTTCTGAAATTTCCGGTGGTATGAAGCAACGTGTTGGTATCGCACGAGCTTTGGCGATGGAGCCAAAAGTATTGCTCATGGATGAACCTTTCGGTGCACTCGATGCGTTAACACGGGCTCACTTGCAGGATTCTCTTATGGAGATTCATGCCGAGCTTGGTAACACAGTTATTATGATCACGCACGATGTTGACGAAGCTGTTCTATTGTCTGATCGCATTGTGATGATGACTAACGGACCAGCGGCAACGATTGGCGAGATCTTAGATGTGAAACTAGATCGACCTCGTGATCGTTTGGCGTTGGCAGATAATCCTGAGTACAACCACTATCGTCATGAAGTACTTACCTTCTTATATGAAAAACAGAAAAAAGTTGAGTCTGTCGATAAGCATAAGAAAAAAGAAGAGTCTTCTGAGAAGGTCGTTACAGATCAAACCGATTCGAATGCAGCATAGTTGCTGATTGATTCACTCATTACGAGTTTGCTTATCAGAGTAAATTGTCTCGTGTTCTTGCCCACTTTAACGTGGGCATTTTTTTGCCTGTTAATTACTAGCGTTGCTTGTACTGTGTGGAGCAATACCCTCGAGAGATGTCTGGGTTACGGAGTTTCAAATGCTTCGTGGTGCGCGATGACACACGCGTGCGCCAATGACGAAAGCTAGAAGGTTTAAGTTGACGGCGCATGAATCGAATGACTTCCGATTCATTCATGTCATATTGATGTTTGATGGCTTCAAAGGGGGTGCGATCTTCCCATGCCATTTCAATGATTCTAGAGATATCTTCGGCTGATAGAGCCATACACGCCTCGCTCAATTATTTGAAAGGTATACGTGTAGGAATCAAAAGAGGTTTATGATCTATTGCGGGTGTCTAAAACAATTCTCGTTGAAGTTGTGTTACGCGAACTTCATCGCCAATTTTAAGTTCACCGCCTTGAATCACTTTTGCGCAATAGCCGCCTCTGCCATACATCGCGAGTAGAGTCCCTTTCCCCAATGATTTTTCCATACGAGAACAGGGATGGCAGTGCGCGCCTACTTCTACAATCGCA
>NZ_LWFI01000409.1:0-1239 GCF_001635735.1 Oleiphilus sp. HI0067 | reverse complement strand
TCCCTTCCGAGCACCAACAGTCTGCACTGGTTGGTCATCTGTCGGCCGCATTAAATGGTCTAATAGGAGACCATTTAGAGGAGACCGGTAACCCTATCGCTTTTACGATGCAGCTTCAGCACAAAGCTCAGAGCCTGATTCTGGAAACTGAGAAGATAACTCACCAAGTCGCCAATCCTGGCTCCAAAATTGTGGTGTTGATTCACGGTCTTTGCATGAGTGATGCCCAGTGGCAGCGTGATGGTGCGAGTCATGCTGATGGCCTTGAAAGTGATCTGAACTATACACCGTTATATTTGCGCTACAACAGTGGCAAACACATATCGCAAAACGGTCGGGAGCTAGCGCAGTGTTTAGAGAAACTGCTAGAAAATTGGCCTGTAGATGTTGAGGAAATTAGTTTGGTAACGCATAGCATGGGTGGTCTTGTGGCACGCAGTGCATGCCATTACGGTGCTCAAAGTAAATGGATTTCGAAGATGTGTAAGGTTGTTTTCTTGGGTACACCTCATCATGGTGCGCCTCTAGAACGCAAAAGCAATTGGCTCGAAACACTCTGGAGTGTCATTCCCTATTCGGCTGCATTGGCGCGCTTGGGGATGGCTCGAAGTTCGGGTATCACTGACTTGCGTTATGGCATTATCGTGGATGAGGACTGGCAGTGCTTTGATCGATTTAAACGCCGTCAAGGGCCAGAACATATCATTCCCTTACCGAGGGACGTAAAGTGTTATGCCGCTGCAAGCACGATTGGCCTTGATCGAGGAGATCTCCAAGACAAACTGCTAGGTGACGGACTAGTACCTGTTTCGAGCGCTCTGGGTGAGCACACGAAACAGGAAATGTCATTAAACATTGCTAGAGAGAATCAATCGATTACATACGCCATGAATCACTTTGACTTGTTATACCGTCCTGAAATACACGAGCAAGTACTTCAATGGTTAGCCGAATAAAGTCCTAGCCAAGAAGTCTGCCTGAATCACTGAGTGATTGAACGAGGTCGCTTTAGATTGCCATTTTCAACCGAACATAAGATGACTGGAAACTATTGGTTTCGGCTTAGATGTTGACCAAAAAGATCGAGTTGTAATGCTTAGAAATCTCTACTTGTGAATGCTACTTGCTAGACAAAAGCGGAAGTCGCATCAGTATGTTTGCAGTCTGAGCTTACGTCAGGTCGTCTTTAAATAGCGGACCTAGAATATCAAGATATTCATACTTAATTGAATTCCTCCT
>NZ_LWFI01000408.1:0-821 GCF_001635735.1 Oleiphilus sp. HI0067 | reverse complement strand
CCAGTTAGGCAAGAAACTTCCTGAGCAATTAAGCCGGTATCGCAGATAAGATCCGCACCAATTTGCGCTACAGGAATACGTCGGTACCCGCCCGTTAATGGGTCTAGATTTGGGCGCGGAGGAATAGGTAGAGAGAGAAGCGATTGCCAAGAGGTATTCATCAAGCCAAACATTAGACGTATTTTTTCTGCATACGGGGACTTGTCATAGTGATGTAAAATAATCGACTCGGTCATTTAATTTCTTCCTTAAGGTCGCACATAGATGATGGTTATTTTTCGATTTATTTGATTACGTGTAACTCACGAGGGAATAGACTAACCTCGTAGAGGATTTTGGCATAGCCTTAATTTGCCAGACCGGCCTATATTAAAACGTAAGATCCTGCCTCATAGATTTGAAAGTACTCAGTGAAAATCGGTAAACGCTTAAGTGCGATAAAACAGCATGCACGGCTGCATCACTATGACCATATATGGGATTGCTGCTGCGATCATGGTTTGTTAGGTATGTCTATAATAGACAGCAGTATTCAGGTGCATTTTGTAGATATCGTTCCAGATATTATCGAATCACTTCAAAACACATTAGAAAAACACTTCCCTATTAACGACAGGTCCGACAGGCATTGGACAACCCATTGTACCGACACGAAGCAGTTGCCACTCAAAAACTATGCAGATCAACGCCATCTTGTAGTGATTGCAGGCGTGNANGTGNTNTANCGCACTTAAGCGTTTACCGATTTTCACTGAGTACTTTCAAATCTATGAGGCAGGATCTTACGTTTTAATATAGGCCGGTCTGGCAAATTAAGGCTA
>NZ_LWFI01000407.1:0-974 GCF_001635735.1 Oleiphilus sp. HI0067 | reverse complement strand
GTGGCAGGGACAATGCCCAGAATGTGGTGAATGGAATACCGTTCAAGAAATTAAGCTCTCATCAGCCAAAACTTCCCGCTCTTCAGCTAAAAGTGTGGGGTATGCAGGCGCTGCTGCAGAAATTAAATCTCTCAGTGCGATTGATCTGAAAGAGCAGCCTAGATTTAGCTCGGGTATCGGAGAGTTTGATCGTGTTTTGGGTGGTGGTTTAGTTCCGGGTTCTGCAATTTTAGTTGGTGGTCATCCTGGTGCAGGGAAGAGCACGTTACTTCTGCAGACGATGTGTTATCTAGCAAATCGTTTACCCGCACTATATATCACCGGTGAAGAATCTCTTCAGCAAGTTGCGATGCGTGCTAAGCGCTTGGAGCTGCAGGCAGATGATCTCAAAATGTTTTCAGAAACAAGCATTGAGAGTATTGAAGCGACGGTACAAAGCGTTCAGCCTAAGGTCTTAGTGGTTGATAGTATTCAGGTGATGTTTAGTGAATCACTGGATTCTGCTCCGGGAAGCGTCTCTCAAGTCCGCGAATGTGCTGCGCGTCTAACACGTTTAGCTAAGCAAACGGGTATGGTGCTTTTTTTAGTTGGTCACGTCACCAAAGAGGGAGCGATTGCTGGTCCAAAAGTATTGGAGCATATGATCGATTGTTCGATCATGTTGGAAGGCTCGAGTGATACACGCTACAGGACTTTGCGCGGAATTAAGAATCGTTTTGGTGCAGTGAATGAATTAGGCGTGTTTGCCATGCAGGAAAAAGGCTTGGCTGAAGTTAAAAATCCAAGTGCCATTTTTCTAAATAGGGGTGAAGAAGCGTCCCCTGGTAGTGCTGTTACGGTTCTTTGGGAAGGTACGCGTCCTCTGCTTGTAGAATTGCAGGCCTTGGTTGATGAGAGTCAAGGTTCTTACCCGAAACGCGTTGCTCTGGGCTTGGATCAAAATAGGGTCTCCATGTTATTAGCGGTGTTGCATC
>NZ_LWFI01000406.1:0-1115 GCF_001635735.1 Oleiphilus sp. HI0067 | reverse complement strand
GCATGCGCAAACCTTGAAAGAACAATTTATAGCTCAGATCGATAACTATGATTTCGTTATTTTTTCCGACTACAACAAGGGCTCTTTACGCTATGTCGGAGAAATGATTCATGAAGCACGCAAACGTGGCAAAACAATCTTAGTCGATCCAAAGTCTTCAGATTTATCGGTCTACCGTGGCGCACACGTCATCACGCCAAACCTGAAAGAATTTATTGCTGCTGGAGGTCAAACCGACAGCGAAGAGAGCATTCACGCTTCAGCGAAAGCACTGATGGCAAAATGCGATCTCGATGCCATCCTTCTGACTCGCAGCGAGCAAGGTATGTCGGTCATCACACCCTCCTCAAAACATGACATGCCAACCCGTGTACTTGAAGTCGCTGACGTAACCGGTGCAGGCGACACAGTCATCGGCACCTTGGCCTTAATGATGGCGGCAGGCACCCCTCTTGAAGATGCGGCGCAGATAGCGAATTTAGCAGCCGGAGTCGTCGTGGCTAAACTGGGTGCCGAAACAGTTTCTCCTGAAGAGCTTTACCAAATCGCAAATCGTGTGTTCTTTGAACATCGAGGAACCCGCGAGACCGAAACTTACGAAGAGACATTGCGTCACATAGAGCTTGCCAAACTTGCTGGCGAAAAAATTGTATTCACCAACGGCTGCTTCGATATTCTTCATGCAGGGCATGTACGCTATTTAGAAAAAGCGCGAGCATTAGGCGATAGACTTGTACTGGGATTAAACTCAGACGAATCCGTTAAACGCTTAAAAGGTGAAACACGCCCCGTGAATGGTTATGAAGAACGCGCTACGGTGATCGGCGGACTCGCAAGCGTCGACTGGGTCCTTCCTTTTGGAGAGGTGAAAGGCGATCAATACGACGACACACCTTTCTACCTTATCGAAACAGTTATGCCGGATGTATTGGCGAAAGGTGGTGATTACACCATCGACACGATCGTAGGCGCAGATATCGTCCAAAAAAACGGCGGGCAGGTTGCTGTCATTGATTTTGTAGACGGTTGCTCAACCACACGCATCATCGAAAAAATCCAACAACACGATGACCAATAGTCAGCAAGACGCGCCAAAGTCAGTTTGCGTTCTTAGG